>JASHQL010000539.1 GCA_030039155.1 Streptosporangiaceae bacterium
CTGGGTATCACCCTGGACTGCGCGTTCCCCGAGTTTGACCGAGATTTACCGCGCCGTTGTGGGCCTTGCGGCGCCCTCGCGCTTACCGTGGTGAATGGCCGCGGGAAGCCGGCCGCCGTTGCCGAGCCATCGGGGAGCCTTCGTGAGCCCAGCCGTCCGCAGGCGCCTGACCAGCATCATCGCTGTGGCGGGGACGCTGTCGGCGGTGACCGGCGGCGTCGTGGCCGTGCTCGGCGGCGGAGCCGGGCCGGCGATCGGCCTACCCGTCAGCGGGCACCTGGGGGCGGCAGTCCTTGCGCACTCTGCCGGGTCGGCGCAGCGCACCCTGGCCAGCGCTGCGCACCCGCTGCCTGGGCCGGCTGGATCGGCCACCAGGCCAGCCAGCCGGGCGCAGGCGACCGTACCAGCCAGCCGGCCGCCGGTGGTGGACGGCGTGCGGCGGTACAACGTCGGGTCCGCGCACTCGCCGCGGCTGGCGAAGGCGCTGTCGCACCGCGGCCAGGCCAACCCGGCTGGCCGCAGGCCGGCCGACGCCGGAGCGCGCGGCATCGACGTCGCCGACCACCAGCACCCGGACGGTGCCGCCATCGACTGGGCGAAGGTGGCACGCGCCGGCTACAAGTTCGCGTTCGTCAAGGTGTCCGAGGGCGATTACTACGTCAACCCCTACGCCGCGACCGACCTGGCGCAGGCTGCGGCGGCGGGGCTGTACGTGACCCCCTACCACTTCGCCGTGCCCAACGTCAGCGGCGGCGCCAGCCAGGCCGACTACGCCGTGACCCAGACCCGCGCCGCGGCCGGCGGGCGCACGCTGCCGCCCGCGCTTGACATCGAGTACAACCCGTACGGCGCCACCTGCTACGGCCTGTCGCCCGCGCACATGGTCTCCTGGATCTCCGCGTACGTCGCCACGGTGGACCGGCTCACCGGGCAGTTGCCCGTCATCTACACCACGACGGGCTGGTGGCACCGGTGCACCGGTGACAGCGGGGCGTTCGGCGCCGACCCGCTGTGGATCGCCGCCTGGGGATCAAGCCCGGACCCGCTGCCGTCCGGCTGGCAGCGCTGGACGTTCTGGCAGTACACCAGCAACGGGCACGTGCCCGGCATCAAGGGGCCGGTCGATGTCAGCTACTTCCGGCGGGCTGACGTGCAGCTGCTCAGTCCCGGCGGGCAGACCAGCGCCGCCGGAGCGGCGGTCAGGCTGCGGATCAGGTCGCTCAGCACGGCCGGGCAGCCGCCCGCGTTCACCGCGGCTGGCCTGCCCCCGGGATTGTCGATCAGCCACAACGGCCTGATCACCGGCACCATCGCGGCCTCGGCGGCCGGCCAGTACACGGTGACCGTGCAGGCCACTACCCCGGCCGGCCGGGTGGCGGCGGTGCAATTCAGCTGGACGGTGACCGGCTCGTCGTCGCCGTCGCCGTCACCGTCGCCCAGCCCGTCGCCGTCCGGCAGCTCGTCGCCGTCGGGCAGTCCGTCGCCTTCGGGCAGTTCGTCGCCGTCGGCCACGCCGTAGCTGGCTGGCGTGCCGTAGCTGGTCTGGCGCGCGTAGCCGGCCGGCGCTCGGCCTGGCGCCGTGGTTCAGCCGTCGGCGTCGGAGAGCCAGCGCCGGTACAGCTCGACGAGATCCGCCCGCGCCTGCTGGCTCAGGTCCTGCGGCGACACCGACCCGGTCAGCGCGATCGTCGCCTTCATCTGCGCGAGGTACTCGGTGCAGTGCGGGCAGCCGGCCAGGTGTGCCTCGAAACGGCGGCGGCTGCGGCGGCGCATGGCGCCTTCGAGGTAGTCGGTGACCAGCTCGACAGCCTGCTGGCAGACGATGTCGCGGCGGCCGAGCCTTGCAGCGATGCCCATGGTCACGCCCGCCCGAATTCTGCTTCAAGGAGCTCCCGCAGCTTGCTGCGGCCCCGGTGCAGCAGCACCCGCTGGTTTCCGTCGCTGATCTCGAGCACGCCGCACACCTCCTCGCTGGTCATGCCCTCGATGTCGCGCAGCGTCACGACCGCGCGCTGCCTGTCGGGAAGCTCTTCAACGGCCGACCTGATCCTGTCGACCATCTTCGCCGCGGTGACCTGGTTGTCGATGTCCTCGACCCAGTGCTCTGGCGGTGCTGCCCAGTGTCCGGTCCGGTCGAATCTGGCCCGGTCGACGACTGGCTGCAGGTCGGCGACGGCGACACTGCGCTGTTCGCGCGCGCCCGCGCTCCTGGCCCGGTTGACAAGGATGCGGAAGAGCCATGTTCGCACCGACGACCTGCCTTCGAACGTGCCGAGCCCGCGCAGCACCCCCACCCAGGTGTCCTGCACGACCTCCTCGGCGACCGCCCGGCTCGGCACGTATCCGGCGGCAAGCCGCAGCATCGAGTCACGGTACCGGGCAACCAGGGTCACGAAGGCCTGCTCGTCGCCGGTGCGCAGCCGGCGCAGCAGTTCTGTGTCTGGTTCTGAGTTCACCACAACCTGCTCAGGATGCCTGGTGCGGATGTATGCTGCCGGGCCGGCCGCCACCTGCGGCCGCCTTGTCGCGGCGGCCGCAGGCAGCGGGTGGCTATCCGGCCGCGATGCCCTCGCCACCGGTACCGCCAGGCACGGTGACGCTGCCGATCTCGGTGAGCCCGCCGGCCACGCCGATGCTGAACTCGTCCACGATGCCGGACCCGCCGGTCTGCACGTACAGGAACCGGCCATCGGGCGAGGCCGCGGCGTCGACGGTGCCCGCATCGGTACTCGTGTCGCCGAGTAGCGTCAGAGCACCGCTGCCGCTGATGGTGTAGCCGCTCACCGACGCGCTGCCCGCGTTGGACGCGTAGAAGATGCCGTCGGCCTCGGTGACCCAGCATGTCGCTGCCTGATCGTCGCCGAGCGCGTCGACCGGCGTCAGCTGGCCGTCCTGGTGCAGGTCGTAGGTCGCCAGCGCGTCGGGCCCGGCCTGCGCGATGACCAGCTGCCCCGAGCCGTCAAAGCTGATCGCGAACGGTACGGTCGCGCCCTCTGCATTCACCACCGGGCCAGCCGACAGGAAGCCGAACTGGCTCACCGCGAACACGTCGATGTCGTTGCCGTTCGCCTTCGTGGTCACGATCAGCTGCGACCCGTCCGGGGAGAACGCCACCTGGCCCGGGGTGTTGGTGTACTGCGGGCTCGCGTTCGGATTCAGGCCGAGAGCCCGGCCAGAGCCGGCCAGCGGGACCAGCCGGCCGGCCGCGATGCGGTAGCCCTGCACCGAGCCGCCGCCGAGTGCGTTCAGCACATAGGCAAGATCGCCGTGGATGGCGACGCTCACCGGGAACTCGCCGCCGGATGGCAGCACCTGCCGCAGCGTGAGGCTGGCCCCGGCGGCCGAGAAGACCGAGATCGTGTCGCTGCCGGCGTTCACCGCGATCAGCAGGCCGGCCTGCGGGTCGTAGCCGAGCGACCCCTGGGACGCCAGGTGATCGACCACGGAGCCGGCCAGCACGCCGCCGAGCCCGCCGGTGTCGTAGATGCCCGCCTGGGCCAGCGTGCCGTCTGCTGCCTGCCGGTAGACGACGACCTGGTTGCCGGCGGTGTTGTCGGACTGGACGTAGACGGCCGGCTGGCCGGACTGCCAGCCGCGGGTGTGCCGGGCACTAGCCGCCAGCGCAGGCGCGGCCAGCGCGGCGGGCACGGATACCGAGAGGGCGGCGATCGCTGCTAGCCGGGCCAGGCGGGGGATCGGTCTCATGCACGCTCCTGAAGTCGGGAGTCAGCGATGCCGGTCTGCTCCGGCATCGCTGAATAGTCCCGGCTGAGCGGCTGCCGTTACGTGCTAGCACGCAGCGGACTTCGGCTACCGGCCGGCCGGCCCCCGATCGGCGGGTACCGGGGCGCTGTCGGCGAGCAGGCGGTCGCCGGCCGAGCCGTAGTCGGCCGAGCCGTCGCCTGCCAGCCAGCCGGCGCCGCTGCCAGGCTCGATCGCGCCGGCCAGCTCAGCCGCTGCGCTGGCCAGCTCGGTGCTGGTCAGATCGGCGTCCGGCCACGGCTCGGCGCCTGCCGCGGCCAGCGCCTCGCGAGCGAGCGCAAGCTTCTCGTAGACGAACAGCACCGGCCCGCCGTCGGCCAGCGCCAGCGCCCGGCTCAGTGCCTCGGTCGCCGACGCGGCCTGCTCGCAGACGATGTCCGGCCTGGCGGCGCGCAGCGCACCGGTGATCAGCTCGGTCATCTCGCCAGGCCGCCGGTCCCGCTTGTCGCTGTCCTCGTACACCACGACTGTGCCGAACCTCGCCGCTACCGCGGCAGCGGTCTGCCGCACCAGGTCGTCGCGCCGGTCGCCGGGCAGCGTCAGCGCGGCGGCCGGCCGGCCGCCCCAGACCTCGCTCACCATGTCACCGGTGGCGGCCAGTGCCGCCTCGTTATGCCCGTAGTCGACGATGACCGGGCTGGCGCCAGCCCGGTACATGTTGCCCCGGCCTGGGTTCGCCTGGCACGGGGTGAAACCGGCCAGCGCCTGCCTGATGTCGCGGTCGATGACCCCGGCGGCGCGGCAGGCGGCGACCGCCGCGAGCGCGTTGGCCACCAGGTGGGCGGCGCGCCCGCCGAACGCGCCAGGCAACTCGGCCACCCGCAGCAGTCGCAGTGCCTGCCCGGCCGAGGTCTCGGTGATGTGCCCGTCGATCACCTCGTAGCACAGCCCGCCTGCCCGCTTGTGCGCGGCCAGCAGCTGGCAGTCGCGCCGCAGCGAGAACATCGCGATCACCGGCGCGCGCCTGCGCACCGCGGGCCGGTCGGCGAGCGCCGCGACCAGCGGGTCGTCGGCGTTCAGCACCAGCGTGCCGCCCTGCCGGATCTCCTCGGCCACCAGCGCCTTGACGTGCACCAGCTCGTCCATGTCGTCGACGCCGTCGCAGCCCAGGTGGTCGGCGGTGATGTTGGTGACCACGGCCACGTCAGCCTGGTCGTAGCCGAGGCCGCGCCTGACGATCCCGCCGCGTGCGGTCTCGAGCACCGCGGCCTCGACGGTCGGGTCGTCAAGCACCATCTCGGCCGACCGCGGCCCGGACGCGTCCGCCTCGTACACCAGCCGGCCGGCCACGTACACGCCGTCGGTCGAGGCCAGCCCGGTCCGCAGCCCGGCCTGGGTCAGCACCCGGTCGATCATCCTGGCGGTGGTGGTCTTCCCGTTGGTGCCGGTCACCGAGAACACCGGGATCCTGGCCGGCGTACCGGCCGGGTACAGCCCGTCCACGATCGCACCGGCGACGTCGCGCGCCCTGCCCTCGGCCGGGGCCAGGTGCATGCGCAGGCCCGGGCAGGCGTTCAGCTCGAGCACGCCGCACGGCTGCCCGTGCGGGGGCGCGGTGATGTCGGCGAGCCGCAGGTCGATGCCGCAGATGTCCAGCCCGCAGACCGCGGCGGCGCGCCGGCCCAGCTCGGCCACCTCGGCGTGCACCAGATCGGTGACGTCCCTGCTGGTCCCGCCGGTGGACAGGTTGGCGTTCCCGCGCAGCATCACCAGCTGGCCCGCGGCGGGCACCGAGTGGTCATCGAGGCCGCTGGCGTCCAGGTGCGCCAGCACCGTCTGGTCCATGGTGATCCTGGTCAGCTCGCGCGAGTGCCCGTGGCCGCGCCGCGCGTCTGCGTTGACCAGCTCGACCAGCTGGCCGATGGTGTGCGTGCCGTCGCCGGTGACCGCGGCCGGCCGCAGCTCGGCCGCGGCGGCAAGCTCGCCGTGCACCATCAGCAGCCGGTAGTCGGCACCCGGCAGGTAGCGTTCGGCGAGCACCGCGGCGCCGCCGGCGGCCGCGCCGCCC
>JASHQL010000540.1 GCA_030039155.1 Streptosporangiaceae bacterium
GTAGCCGGCGTCGGCTCCGGGCCTGACCTGGACGCCCTCGACACCGCCGACGCCGCCACCAGCATCCGCGCGGTGTTCTCGGTCTCCATCCGCG
The DNA here is from genome assembly GCA_030039155.1 of Streptosporangiaceae bacterium. Taxonomy (GTDB): domain Bacteria; phylum Actinomycetota; class Actinomycetes; order Streptosporangiales; family Streptosporangiaceae; genus JOPF074. The sequence goes on from JASHQL010000540.1 coordinate 95, forward strand.
CCCTGACCGAGGCCGGCCGCCGCTGCTTCATGCTCCTCGGCGTCCACCCTGGACCCGACATCACCTGGCCGGCCACCGTGTCACTGACCGGCCTCGATCCCCGCACCGCCCGCCGCGCGCTCGCCGAGCTGGTCACCGCCAGCCTGCTGACCGAGCAGCAGCCGGGCCGGTGGGCCTTCCACGACCTGCTCCGCGCCTATGCAGCCGAGCAGGCCGCGGCCGCGGACCCGGCAGGCCAGCTCCGCGACACCGCGCTCACCGCGGCCCTCGACCACTACCTGCAGACCGCCTACACCGCCGCGCTCCAGCTCGAGCCGACCAGGACCCCGATCCCCGCACCGCTGCAGCCGGCCGCACCGGCCGTCCGGCCAGAGACGCTGTCCAGCCGCGCCCAGGCCCAGGCCTGGTTCCGCGCCGAGCACCAGGTCCTCATCCAGCTGCTCGCGCACGCCGCCGCCACCGGCCACCACGCGCACGCCTGGCAGCTGCAGTGGTGCCTTGACGGCTTCCTGGAGATGGACGGCCACTGGCAGGACACCGAGCTTGCCAACCGGATCGCGCTGGAGGCGGCCACCGCACTTGGCGGCCACGCCGTCCTCGCGCACGCCCATCAGTCGATTGGTCGCGCTGCCTACCTGGCCGAGCACCTTGCCGAGGCGGTCGAGCACCACCGGGAGGCGCTGGCGCATGCCGTCGAGGCTGGCGACCTCACCAGGCAGGCGCTCGCGCATCATGGCCTCAGCCTGCTGGCCGAGGAACTCGGCAACGGCGACGACGCGCTCCGCCACGCCGAGCAGGCGGTCGAGCTCGCCAGGGCGACAGGGGACCGGGTCGGCGAGGCCTACTACCTGAGCAAGGTCGGGCTGTTCTCGGTCATGCTCGGCGAGCACGACAAGGGCATCGCCGAGTGCCAGAGCGCGCTTGACCTGCAACGCGAGCTCGGCGACGCGGCGGACGTGGGCTTCGCGCAGGCGAACCTCGGCCGGGCCTACCGGGTGGTCGGCAGGCACGCAGACGCGATCGCCAGCCTGCGCGAGTGCATTGCGCTCGAGCAGGAGGTAGGCAACCAGCTCGCTGTCGCGTTCAACCTGCGCTGCCTGGGCGAGGTGCACCTGGTGGCCGGTGATCCGGCTGAGGCGGTCAACGCGATGCGGCAGGCGCTGCAGATCTACGAGCTGCTGCCTGGGATGGCCGAGGCAGCGGAGCTGCGGGAGAAGATCGGCGAGATCGAAGCGGCGATGCCGGCCGGTTCGGTTGGCGAGGCCAGGTAACCCGGCCAGCCTGGCCGTGGCCGGGCGTGCACGCAATCGCGCCGATTCTCAGTTCTCGATAGCCCGTTGGCGTTTTCTTGGCAAATTGGCCGGTGCACTGCGCCAGCCCGGCTACAGTTTCGGCAACCGGTCGGCTCGGCGCCCCCTGACCTCGGCGTGACGTCGGCTCCTTCGCCACAATCCCCCCAGCCAGAGAGCACCATGGGCCTGCTCCCTAGCCACGTCACGCCTGCCGCCGGCCAGCCTCGCCGTCGGCCGGCCGTCGAGCGGATCGCCTGCTGGAGCGCGCGGCACCGGAAGATCGCAGTGGCCGGGTGGCTGGCATTTGTCGCCGCCGCCTTCGTCCTCAGCCACTTCATGCCGGCCAGCCACGTCCAGCAATACGACCCGGGCAACGCGGGCACGGCCGAGCAGGAACTCACCCAGCTCAACGTGGTCAGCCCGCCGACCGAGACGGTGCTGATCACGGTCAGGCACGGCGCGCAGGGGGCGGCCGGCGCGCTGGCGGCCGACGTGCACAGCGCCGCTGACCAGGTGGTGCGTGCGCTGACCGCGACGCACGGGGCGGCCACCGGCATCCGGGCGCCCTACCGGCCTGGCGGCGGCTCGCTGGTGTCGGCCAACCGGCAAGCCGCCCTGGTCACCTTCGATGTCGGCGGGCCGAACAGCAAGGCCGACAGCACCGTGCTGACCGACCTGGCCGCTACCGCCAGGGTGCAGGCGCAGTATCCGCGGCTGCTGGTCCGCGAGGCAGGCTCGGCCAGCACCGACCGGGTGGCGAACGCGCTGCTCGGCCACGACTTCCACCAAGCCGAGTTCAGCTCGGTGCCGCTGACGCTGATCCTGCTGATCGGCGTGTTCGGTGCGCTGATCGCGGCCGGCATCCCGGTGCTGCTGGCCGGCACGGCCGTCACCGCCGCGGTGTCGCTGCTGTCGATCCCAGGCCAGTGGCTGCCGGTGAGCACGGGCTCCTCCGAGATCGTGCTGGTCATCGGCATGGCGGTCGGGGTCGATTACTCGCTGTTCTACCTCCGCAGGGAGCGCGAGGAACGGGTCGCCGGGAACAGCCAGCAGACCTCGCTGCGGATCGCGGCCGCCACCTCGGGCAAGGCCATCGTGGTTTCCGGCGTCACCGTGATGATCTCGCTGGCCGGACTGTTCCTGACCGGTATTGACCTGTTCACCGGCCTGTCCGTCGGCACGATCATGGTGGTCGGCGTCGCGGTGCTCGGCTCGCTGACCTTCCTGCCGGCGATCTTGTCGTGGCTCGGGCCGTGGGCGGACCGCGGCCGCGTCCCGTGGCTTGGCCGCCGGCTGACCTCGGCGAAGTCGTCCACGCTGTGGACCGGACTGGCCAGGCGGGTGGTCGGCAAGCCGCTCGCCTGGGGCGGCATCGCGATCGCCGCATTGCTCGCGCTGAGTACGCCCGCGCTCGGCATGCACATCGGCAACCCGTCGGTCGACCTGCCGGGCAACCTGGGCGTGGTACGCGTGCTCGACCAGATCCAGCACGAGTTTCCCGGCCGGCCTGCGCCAGCCCAGGTCGTCGTCACCGGAGCAGACCTGGCCGGCCAGCCGATGCGCGCGGCGGTTGCCGCGCTCGAGGCGAGGGCAACCGCGGCAGGCCCGGTCCGCGGCCCGATCGAGGCGTCGCCGGTGGCCGGCGGCCGGGCCCTTGTCGTCCAGGTCCCGCTGGCAGGCAACGGCAGCGACGCGGCATCCGACAACGCGCTGCTCACGCTCGAGAACAAGACGCTGCCTGCCACCATCGGCAGGGTGCCAGGCGCAAGTTTCGCGGTCACCGGGCACACAGCCGATAGCTACGACACCGACTCCACGCTCGATTCACGCGCGCCGCTCGTGCTTGGCGTGGTGGCCGGGCTCGCGTTCCTGGTGCTGATGGCCGCGTTCCGCAGCGTCACCATCCCGCTGGTGTCGATCGCGCTGAACCTGCTGTCGGTGGGCGCTGCCTACGGCCTGGTCACGTTCATCTTCCAGGACGGCCACCTGCAGGGGCTGCTTGGCTTCACCTCGTTCGGCGCCTTGGTGCCCTGGGTGCCGCTGTTCACCTTCGTGCTGCTGTTCGGCCTCAGCATGGACTACCACGTCTTCATCCTGTCCAGGATCAGGGAGATCTGGTCCGGCGGCGTGCGGCCGGCCGATGCAGTCGTACAGGGCATCGGCAGCAGCGCGGGCGTGGTCACATCGGCGGCAGTGATCATGGTCGCGGTGTTCTCCATCTTCGCCACGCTGTCCATGATCGACGTGAAGATGCTCGGCGTCGGGCTGGCTGCCGCGGTGCTGGTCGACGCGACGGTCGTCAGGGGCATCATCCTGCCGGCTGCGCTCGCGCTGCTCGGCGAGCGGGCGTGGTACCTGCCGCGCTGGCTCGGCTGGCTGCCCGGCCGCAGCCTCGCCTGCGAGCGGCATCACGCCAGCGAGGCGGTGCCGGGCGGGCCGGCCGAAGCGGACGAACCCGTGCTGGTCGGTGCTGTCGCCGATTGAGCGATATGTCAGCTAGTCCTACCATCCTTGTGTGTACCCCCCGGTCATCGAGCATGCCGGGCCGGCCAGGCACGGCGGCGCCGTGGCGGGCCGGCTCGTGCTGGCGGCCTGCTGCCTGATCGGTGCGGGAGCGGCGGCCCTGACGGCCAGGGCCGAGCTGGACGTGCGGCCAACCGCCGCACAGCGGACCGCGGCCGAGCGGATCGCGGTGGCCGACCGCTGGCGAACCTGGCCAGCTGGCCGGATCTTCCCGGCATCGCTCGGCTACCGCACGCAGCTGCCGACGACAGAGACTGCCACCAGGGCCGGCATCACCGCCGCCGACAGCTGCCAGTCCTCGCTGTCGGCAGCCGCCGCGGCTGCTGCCAGCCAGGCCGGCTGCGTGGCCGCGCTGCGCGCCAGCTATGTCGACCAGCCGCAGGGCGTGGTGTACACCGTCGGCGTGCTGGCGTTCGCGCGTCCGGGCCAGGCGCTGATGTTCGTGCGGCAGCTCGGCCGGATCGGCGGCACCGTGGCCAGCCTGCGCGCGCTGGCGCTGGCAGGCACCGCGAGCGCGCGGTTCACCGACGCCGCCAGGCAACTCGGCGCGGTGCGGCAGGCCGGCCCGTTCGTGGTGCTTTCGGTAGCCGGCTACGCCGACGGTGAGCCGGCCGCGCTGGCCAGGCAGCGCCGGCCGTCGGTGTTCGCGCCGGCCAGCCAGCTCGTCGCCGAGGTAGCCAGGCCGCTGCTGACCCCGGCGGTGGTCGACTGCGGCTCAAGGCAGTGGTCGTGCTGAACCGGCGATGCCTGCTGCTGGCGCTGGTCGCGCCGGTGCTGCTGGCGCTGCCGGCGGGCCAGGGCAGCGCCGCCGCCGCCCAGGCAGCACCGCAGCAGAGCCCGGCGCAGCTGGCCAGGGCGGATGAGCTGCCACTGTGGCAGCAGATCGGGGTGCCGGCCGCCTGGCGGATCAGCCGCGGGAAGCATGTCCTGGTCGGCGTGCTTGATACCGGCGTCAACCCGGACGCCCCAGACCTGACCGGCCAGGTGATCGTCGGCCCCGACTTCACCAGGGGCGCGGACCCGCCCGGATACCACCCGCCGCACCTGCACGGCACCTACATCGCCTCGATCATCGCCGGTCACGGCAGTGGCGCGGGGCGCCGGCAGGGGATTGTCGGCGTTGCGCCTGAGGCCAGGGTGCTGTCGGTGCGGGTGATCCTGGATGACAACGAGCCGGGCTTCGCCGTCTACCAGGACCACTCGAACTTCTACGACGCCGTCGGTGACGGCATCAGGTACGCGGTCTCCCGCGGCGTGCAGGTCATCAACATGTCGCTCGGCACGCAGGTGGACAGCAGCAACATGCGCTCGGCCATCGCCTATGCGGTGTCGCACGGGGTCGTCGTGGTCTCGTCCGCAGGCAACAGCGGCCACGCCGGCAGCGCGCTGACGCCTTATTCCTACCCGGCATCGACGCCCGGCGTGATTTCGGTGGCCGCGCTCGGACCTGACGTGACCCGTGCCTATTTCTCGAACCAGAATTCCGCGGTGGTGCTGGCCGCGCCGGGAGTGCGGGTCCCCGGCGACGGCCCGCACGGCAGCTACATCCTTGGCAGCGGGACGAGCCCGGCCTCCGCGCTGGTCGCCGGCGTAGCCGCGCTGATCAGGTCCAGGTACCCGAAGCTGCCGCCCGCGCTCGTGGTGCAGGCGCTGGTGAGCTCGACCAGCCACCGGCCGGCCGGCGGCTACAGCCCGGCCATCGGCTTCGGCGAGGTCAACGCCGCCGCGGCGCTCGCCGCCGCGGCCCGGCTGGCCGGCCAGCGGGCTTCGCCGGTCAAGCCGCCCGGCAGTCATTTCGGCGCCAGCACCGGCGCCATCGTGGTGGTGCAGCACGACTACCACGTGATCGCGATGCTGCTCGGGCTCGCCGTCGTGCTGCTGGCCGGCTGCATCATCCTGGTGGCAATCACGATCCGGCGGGCAACCCGCCGGCCGGCCACGCATGCTGGCCGCGCGGGCATGCCTGGCGCATGGTATTGAAAGATGACTGACAACACCTAGGGTCCGGGTTATGACCACTTCAGCGGGGGAGCCGGCCCGGGGTCAGCGGGCAACGGCAAGCCGCGGGTTCGCCAGCCTGCTCGTCATCGGGCTGCTGGTGGTGGCCGGGCTGGCCGGCATCGGCGGCGGCGCGGTGCTGGCGCGGCGGCAACTGGCCAGGCGCCCGACGCATGCCGAGTTGTCAGCCGCCGTCGCCAGCGCGATCAGCGCCCGCTGGCGGCAGCTCACGGCCGGCCAGGTCTTTCCCTCGGTGATCAGCTACAGCGCTGCCGGGCAGCGGCTGCAGGCGCACCGGGCCGGCATAGCGCCGGCCGCCAGCTGCACGCAGGCGCTCGACCCGGCGGTGGCCGCTGACCTGCGGCGGGATGGCTGCATCACGGTGCTGCGGGCGACCTACCTTGACCCGTCAGATAGCTACGCGGCGACCGTCGCGGTGGTCGTGCTGCGCAGCCGCCGCGCCGCGGCGGCCGCGACGAGCCTGATCGGCGCGGCGGCAACCAGGTCAGGCGTGCGGGCGGTCGGCTTCCCCGGCACGCTCGCCGCCGCGTTCGGTGACGGCCAGCGCAGCGCGTTCGGCGCGCGAGCCGGCAGCGCCGGCCCGTACCTGTTCATGTTCGCCGCCGGGTCAGCGATCGGTCAGCCGGCCACCGCCGGCGGGCCGCAGGGCAGCCAGACCGACCTCGGCCTTGGCGTGCTCGGCCGGGTGGCCCTGGTGCTCACCAGCCACGGCAGGCCGTGCTCGATGCCGGACATCAGATGCTGATCGCCCGGGCGGCCACGCCGCTGCTCGCCGGGCTGATGCTGGTGGCCAGCGGCGGACTCGGCGCGACCGCTCAGGCCGGCCAGGCAGCGTCGCGGCCGGGTCCGGCCGACGGCAAGGCGGCGCTGCTGCGCGAGATGCGCGCGGCCTGGCGGATCACCAATGGCCATGGCGTCACGGTCGCGGTGCTCAGCTCCGGCGTCACCAAGGTGCACGACCTGGCCGGTAAGGTCACCACCGGTCCCGACTTCGCGGCCGGCCGGCCGGCCAGCAAGACCGAGGGCACGGTGCTGGCCTCGGCCATCGCCGGCCGCGGCCAGCACACGGCGAGCCCGTTCGGCGCGATCGGCCGGGCTCCTGGCGCGCGGATCCTGGCCATCACGGTGATCGGCACCGGCAAGGCCAACGCGGCCGGCACCTGGCAGGCCGACCTGGCCAGCGGCATCAGGTACGCGGCCGGGCACGGCGCCGGGGTCATCGCCGTCGACTACACCGGCTATCCGAGCAGCCGCGCGCTTGATGCCGCCGTTTCCTACGCGATATCCCGCGGGTCGGTGATCGTCACGGCCGGGTACGGCCTGCCCAAGCATGGCAACGGCCTGCAGTATCCCAACGGGCTGCCGGGCGTGATCAACGCCAGCTTCACCATCCTGCACGGGCTGCCAGGGCCGCCCCGGCACGAGGCGCAGGCGGCCAACTCCTCGGTGCTGGTCACCGCGCCTGGCAACGAGCTCGCGGCCACCGGCCCGAACGACGCGCCGTTCCTGTTCTTCAACAGCGGCGCGGCGCTCGCCTGGACCGCGGGAACCGCGGCGCTGATCAAGTCCGCGTACCCGAACCTCGCGCCTGCGCTGGTCGCGCGCGCGCTGGCGGTGTCGGCACAGGACGGGCCGCCAGGCGGGTACGACACCACGATCGGGTTCGGCCTGATCAACCCGCTCGGCGCGCTGCGTGCGGCGGCCGGCCTGGCCAAGGTCACGCCGACCGCGGCGGCCGGGGCAGCCAGCGTGGCGGCGGCGGGCCATTTCGGTGCCGGCCCGCGGCCCGGCGTCGTCACGGCGGTGCGGCACCCGGCCGGAACGCTGGCCGGCCCGCTGGCGGCCGTGCTGATCGGGCTGGCGTGCCTGGTGGTCGCGGGCTGGCTGGCGCGCCGTGCTAAGGCAGGGTGAGGATCTCGCTGCCGTCGGCGGTGACGACGAGGGTGTGCTCGAACTGCGCGGTGCGCTTGCGGTCGCCGGTCACCACCGTCCAGCCGTCTGGCCAGATCTCGTAGTCGATCACGCCGAGGGTCAGCATCGGCTCGATGGTGAAGGTCATGCCTGGCTCCATCACCGCGGTCACGTCCGGGTCGTCGAAGTGCGGCACCACCAGGCCGGAATGGAAGGTCGTGCCGATGCCGTGCCCGGTGAAGTCGCGGACCACGCCGTAGCCGAACCTGCGTGCGTAGGACTCGATGACCCGGCCGATGGCGTTCAGCGGGCGGCCGGGCGCGACCGCCCTGATGCCGCGCATGAGCGCCTCCCTGGTCCGCTCCACCAGCAGCCTCGACTCCTCGTCCACCTGGCCGGCCAGGAAGGTGGCGTTGGTGTCGCCGTGCACGCCGCCGATGAACGCGGTGATGTCGACGTTCACGATGTCGCCGTCCTCGATCGCGGTGTCATCGGGGATGCCGTGGCAGATCACCTCGTTCAGCGAGGTGCACAGCGACTTCGGGTACCCGCGGTAGCCGAGCGTGCTCGGATAAGCGCCGTGATCGCAGAGGAACTCGTGGCCGACCCGGTCAAGCTCGTCGGTGGTCACTCCTGGCGCTACCCGCTTGCCGACCTCGGCCAGCGCCTGCGCCGCGAGCCTGCCAGCCACCCGCATCCGCTCGATGGTCTCGGCGTCCTTGATGTCGGGCTCGCCAAGCCGGGGGTACCGCCTGCCGACGTATTCTGGGCGATCGATATGCCCTGGCACATGCCGCACCGGCGACACGCGACCAGGCTGGAGCGTAGCGGACATGATCTGAGAGTGTAATGGTCATGGAAGGCGACAAGCGCTGGTGGTTCTGCCTGAAGCACAACACGGTCGAGGATGACGACGGGCTGTGCCCTGGCAAGGACAGGCTCGGTCCATATCCGACCAAAGAGGCGGCCGAGCATGCCCTGGAGACGGTTCGCCGCCGCAACGAGGAATGGGATGCCGCCGACCAGGGGGGTCAAGGGGGGTAGTCCGGCCAGGGCAGTGCTGATCGATAGCCGCCTGGCCTGGCGTAAGGTTGGCTATGGCGGCATAGGTCCCGGTGAGGGGGCACGGCGTGACGGTGCATCAGCCGGGTGACGAACTGCCGCCCGCTGCCGAGGCCAGGATGGCCGAGATCAGGCAGAGCGGCACCTGGGGCTCGGCGCTGACCGCGGACGAATTCAGCGCGATCAAGAGCGTGGGCTTCGAGCCGGCCGGCCAGGTGCTCGGCGCGGCGGTCTACAACATCGGTTATGCAGGCGGATACTCCTGCCCCGGCGCGTGGGCCGGATACGGCGGCTACCTGACCCCGTACCAGAGCGTGACCGCGGTGTCGAGCAGCAGGTCGCTCGGCTCGTTCGGGCCGATGGTGCAGACGCTCTACCAGGCACGCAGGGCCGCCATCGGGCGGATGATGACCGAGTGCGCCGACCTCGGCGGACACGGTGTGGTCGGGGTCAAGCTGACCATCGGCCACTTCCCGGCCGGCGGCCTTGAGTTCAAGGCCATCGGCACCGCGGTGCGCGCGCCAGGCGCGGTGCCACTGCGGCAGGGCTTCAGCTCGGACCTGACCGGGCAGGACTTCGCCAAGCTGATCATGGCAGGCTGGGTTCCTGCCGGGCTGGTGCTCGGCATCTCGATCGGCGCCAGGCACGACGACTGGCTGACCATCAACCAGACTCGCTGGGGGAGCGGCAACGCCGAGGTGCATGGCTACACCGACCTGGTCAACCACACCAGGCACGACGCCAGGACGCAGCTTGAGCGTGACGTGGCCAGGATCGGCGCGGACGGCGTGGTCGTGCAGGACATGGAGGTGCTCGTGCGCGAGCGTGAGTGCCCGATGCAGGAGCACAGGCGAGACCACATCGTGGAGGCGACGGTGATCGGCACGGCGATCGCGCAGTTCGCCAGGCACGGCGACCGGCGCACCGCGCCGCTCGCGATCATGTCACTTGACCCGCAGCGGCGGCAGGCCGCGCGGGTGCGGCTCGGTCCCTGACCGGGAGAGCAAGGGAGCACGATGAGCGACCAGCAGGCAAGCGATCTTCAGGTGCTTGGCGTACCGCAAGACGCCATGCGGAGGCTGGCCGAGCTGCGGCCAGGACAGCCTGGCTCCATCTTCACCTCTGACCTGTCGGTCAACGAGTTCCTGCTGGTCCGGGAGGTCGGCTTCCGCCCGCTCGGCCTGGTGCTCGGCAGCTCCATCTATCACGTGGGGCTGCAGATCGGCCGGTGGGGGCAGAGTCAGGAACTCGACGTGCTCTCCCAGGCCATGTACCACGCCCGCGAGCTGGCGATGACCAGGATGGAGGCCGAGGCACAGGCGCTCGGCGCGGACGGCGTGGTCGGCGTCCGGCTTGATGTGGAGATGAAGGAGTTCGGCGCGGACGTCGCCGAGTTCATTGCCGTCGGCACGGCCGTGCAGGCGGAACCCGGTGCCGGCGGCGGCGGCGTGAGCAACTGGAAGAACAACAAGAACCTGCCGTTCACCTCCGACCTGTCCGGCCAGGACTTCTGGACCCTGATCAGGGCCGGGTACGCGCCGCTCGGCATGGTGATGGGCTCGTGCGTGTACCACATCGCGCACCAGAAGCTGTCCGGCAAGATCGGCAACATCGGCAAGAACGTGGAGCTCGAGCAGTTCACCCAGGCGCTGTATGACGCCCGCGAGCTGGCCATGACCAGGATGCAGGCAGAGGCCGAGGAACTGCACGCCGAGGGCATCGTGGGAGTCCAGCTGCGGCAGCACAGTCACACCTGGGGATCGCACACCACCGAGTTCTTCGCGATCGGCACCGCCGTCCGGCCGCTGCGCGATGACCACGTGATCCAGACCCCGACCATGGTGCTGAGCCTGGACGCGTAGGGCCGGCCTCGTGTCTTGGCAGCGGGCGACATGACCGCGGGCTGGTCTGGCCGCGGGCTGCCGGCTGCCGCCGCGGCGAGGCTGGCGGAGCTGGCGGCCGGCGGCAGCTGGGGGTCGGACCTCGGCGTCAGCGAGTTCGCGGCGATCTCCAGGGTCGGCTTCACCCCGGTCGGCCAGGTGCTCGGCGCGGCGGTGTACAACGTCGGCGACGCCGGTGACGAGGAGTGCCCGTTCGGCGGCCTCGGCCTGGCCGGCGTTCCCGGCCTCGGCGGGTCCGGCCTCGGCGGGTCCGGCAGCGGCTGGGCCGGCCGCCAGCGGCCGAGCGGGGTAGCCGCCCTCGGCTCGGCCAGGCCGCTGGTCGCCACCCTGTACCGGGCGCGGCGCTCGGCCATCGACCGGATGCTCGACGAATGCGCCGTGCTCGGCGGGCACGGCGTCGTCGGCGTCTCGCTCACCGTCGGCGAGTTTCCGGCAGGCGGGCTTGAGTTCAGGGCGTTCGGCACGGCGGTCAAGGGGGCCGGGGCGCGCGCGGTGCGACGGCCGTTCGCCTCCGACCTGTCCGGCCAGGACTTCACCAAGCTGGTCGCCTACGGCTGGATCCCGGTCGGCCTGGCGCTCGGGGTGGCCGTCGGGTTCAGGCACGACGACTGGCTGACCGCAGGCCAGACCCGGTGGAGCGCAGGCAACGTCGAGGTGACCGCGTACACCGAGCTGGTCGGCCAGGTGCGCGCCGACGCGCGGAACGAGCTGCAGCTCGACCTGATCAGGATGGGCGCGGAGGGCGTGGTCATCCGTGGCATGGACCTGAAGATCAGCGAGCGGTCCTGCCCGTCCGCGCCTGGCAAGGACCACGTGGCCGAGGCCACCATGGTCGGCACCGGGATCGCCGAGTACGCCCGCCCGGCACCGCCGGCCGTCTATCCGGTGCTCACCCTGACCAGGCGCCGGGCTGCCGCCGAGGAGCGGCCGCAGGTCTCGCTGCGGGCCGAGGACGCCGAGGACAAGGCGGAGACCGAGCAGCCGGCCGCGGCGGACCAGCGGGACGACGCTGACCAGCCGGGCGGCCAGGGCGGCTAGGCCCAGCCTGGCCAGGCGGCGTAACGACGCAGCCCGTACAGCAGCGGCGTGCACGACCTGGTGCTCTGCCACAGGCTGAAGACCTCGCCAAGCACCACGGCATGATCGCCAACCAGCTCGGTCGTGGTGAGCTGACAGTTCAGGATCGCGTGCGCATCGTCAAGCAGCTGCGGGCCGCCTGAGGCTGCCCCGTCGTGCCAGCTGACATGGTCGAACCTGGCTGGATGGCCTGACGCAAACAGCTCGGCAGTCGACTGCCTGTCGTGGCTGAGCAGATTGACCGCGAACGTCCGCCGCCGCCGCGCGGCGGCCAGCACCGGGCTGGCCGAGCGCAGGCATACCAGGATCGTCGGCGGCGACAGCGTGACACTGCACAGCGACGAACAGGTCATCCCTCGTGGCTGGCCGCTGCGCTCCCAGGTGGTCACGATGGCGACTCCGGTCGGGAACGTGGCCATGACCGAACGGAACGCAGCCGCGGTCGAACCTCGGACGAGGGCGGCGGCCGCCTCCGTCACCGGTCGCCCGCCGCAGCTGCCAGGCCGCGGTCAAACGCCCAGCTGTCCCGGTCGTGGAAGAGCTGCTCGAGCGGCTCAGGATGCGCGGTCACCAGCGGCAGTGCCGTGTGCTGCGGCGTCGCCTGCGCGATCAGCGCCGCTGCCGCCGCGCGCCGCTGCCGCCATTGCGCTGGCGTCTCGGCAGGCGTCAGCAGCCGCGCGGGCACCCGCTGGCCGAGCAGGATGTTGTCCACCCCGGCCAGGCCGTATCCGAAGGCCACCGCGTCCTGCGCGGCCTGCCGCAGCAGCGGCTCACGGCGGGTCAGCGGCGCTCCTTCGGCGTACATGTCGAGCAGCGGCTGCCAGCCGGAGACATCGGTCTGGCAGCGAGCCTCTTTCCAGAACGGGGTATCGAGACGCTGGTTGAACCGGTAGTGGATGCCGAGGAACCAGCGCAGCGCGTCCCACTTCTCGGCAAGCAGGTTGTTGACCAGGTGCCGGGATGCCGGGCCGGCCCAGCTCACCGGCATGGCCGATACCAGCGTCTCGACTTCGAGCGTCACCATCAGCAGGGCCGTCGACTCGAGCGGCTCCACGAACGCGTACGAGTTCCCGATCGCCATCACGTTGCCGCGCCAGGCCTCGCGATGGCGGCCTGACCTGAATCGCACGTACCTCGGCTCGTCGACGCCGGGGAAACGCCCGGCGAGTTCCGCCGCGGCGTCCTGGTCGGACACGGCCGCCGAGCAGAACACGTAGCCCAGGTGGTCATTCTCCGGCGTCGGGATGGTCCAGCACCATCCGGAGTCCATCGTGGTGGCGGTGGTATACGGCTTCAGGTGACCGTTGTGCGCCCGGTTCCCGGTCACCGCCGAGTCGGTGTGCAGGGTACTGGCGTAGCTCTCGAATGGCGTGCCGAGGGCCTGCCCGAGCAGCCTGGAACGGAACCCCGTGCAGTCCACGTAGAAGTCAAAGCGCAGCTTCCGCCCGTCGGCAGCCTGCAGGCAGTCCACCCAGTCATCGCCACTGCGCAGCACCTCGGCCACCTTGGCGTCGACATGCTGAACGCCGCGCCGCCTGGCCAGGTCAGTGAGGTAGGAAACGAGGCGCGCGTTGTCCATGTGGTAGGCAAACGGCAGGTACTTCAGCAGCGAGACCGGCTGGCCGTCAATCATCAGCACCGGCGTCAGGTCGGCCATCATGAGCAGCGACTCGACGGTAAACGCGTTGATGTTGCCCTGCTCGGTCAGGCTGCCCAGCGCGCCGACCGAATGCGACCCCCAGTCGAAAGGAGCCATGAAGCCAGCCGGGTCCGGGCCCCAGTCGAATTTGATCCCGAGTTTCCACGTGGGCTTGACCCGCTCATAGAATTCCGCCGGATCGATGCTCAGGTAGTTGTGCAGGAACGTGACCATATTCGGCACCGTTGCCTCGCCGACGCCGATCACCGGAATGTCACTCGACTCGACGACCGTGACGTCGAGCCATGGCCGCCATGCGCGCAGCGCGAGCGCAGTGAAATAGCCCGCCGTCCCGCCGCCGATGATGCCAACCGAGCGGATAGCCGCGGTATCTTCGGCGTCGCCTTCAGCCGGCGGCCTGAGCCTGCTCGCAACGGGCTCGTGATGACGGAGCAAGGCCCTGGGGTTCAGCTTTCCGCCGGTCCCGAGCCATGCTCGCACTGACTCGGCTTCGCCAGGCGGAAGAGAGTCGACGACCAGATCAAGCTGGCCGGGCCGGGCCGGGGCCGGCTCGGCCGTGGTTGCGCGCGCATTCATGTTGCCCGCCTTCCGCAAGAATGTGGGTCGCATTCTTAGCCGCGGCCGCTCAGCATTGTGGTCAGCCGGTCCTATCGCCGCGCTATCACGTCGTTACCGGGACCGTCACGGGAAGCGATCCGAGTGCGTCACGGAAGGCTGGCCGTGATAATCGCGTGATAGTGATCAAGTACGCGGCCGGGTCTCCAATCAGGGCGGCGGACAGCACCGCCAACGCCTGAGTGGAGGAGCTGACATGATCGAGACTGCCAGCACACGCCGAGTGACCAGGGCCGCATGGGCCGTGCTGATGCTGATTGCCCTGGCGACGATCGCCGCACTACTGGCGAGTTCGGCCTGGGCGGGAGCAAGCAGCGCTGCCCGCCCCGCTGCCGCGCGGGCCGCCGGACCGCGACACGGCATCCCCAGTGGCCCGCTGCCCTGGGGCTGACCGGGCTGCGTTACGTCCCCCGTTGCAGGCGGCCGAGCTCACTCGAGAGCTGATCGGCAAGCGCGGCGTCGGTGCCGCGGACGAGTTCTGTCGCTGACAGCCAGGCCTGCTCGGCGATGCTCGGCCGGCCAGCGCGTTCGTGCAGCCGGCCGAGCAGCTCGAGCGCGCGGGCCTGCCACACGCCGGCCGCGCCGAGTTCGCGCAGCACCCGCATCGCGTCGTCGGCGCGGGCGAGGGAGAGGTTCGACCGGCCCTTCACGAAGTCCAGTTCTGCCAGGTTGATCAGAACCCGGCCCTGCAGCAGCCGGTCACCGGCGTTGTCGGCCAGGTCCAGTGCTTCGGCGAGCGCAGTCTCGGCCGGGGCGAGATCGCCAAGCTTGCGCCTGGCGGTGCCGAGCCCGGCGAGTGCGTAGGCCTGGCCGATGGTGTCGGCAGAGTCGCGGGTCTGCTGCAGCGCGGAGCTGAAGGTGGTGATGGCCGCGGCCAGGTCTCCGCGGCGCATATGCAGTTCGGCGAGCTCGTACTGGGCCTGCGCGGTGAGCCGCGGCGTCGCCAGCTCGGCGCAGATCGCCAGCGAACTGTGCAGCAGCCGCTCGGCTTCGTCGTAGTTGAGCCAGTCGGTGTGTATCTGCGCCATGGTCTTCAGCGCGTACGCCTCGGCAGCCCTGTCGCCGGTCAGCCTGAAGCCCGCCGCAGCCTCCTCATAGTTGGCCAGCGCGCTGTCATAGCCGCCGCCAAGACGGTCGACGAAGGCCAGGCCCACCAGCGCGAGCGCCCGGCCCTGCTGCTCCTGGATCTCGTCGAATAGCTTCAGTGACTGCTCGAGGTGCTCACGTGCCTTGGCCACGTCCAGGCCGAGTTCCAGCGTGCCGAGCGAGTAGAGCAGCGCCGCCTCGCCCCGCTTGTTTGCTGACCGGCGGACGACCGCGAGCGCATCGACGTGCGAGCCCTGCCAGTCGTCGCTGTAACAGCCGGCCTCGAACAAGGTGGCCGTGGTGACCGCCAGGTCCCAGCACAGCTCATCGAGGTCGATGCTGCCTGCCCGGTAGATCGCGGCGATCAGCGCAGAGCGCTCTTTCCTGAACCACTCGCCGGGGTTCGTCACGATCTCGTCCACGAGTTCGGCCGGCAGCGGCCACCGGGGCGCTGCTCCGTGCAGCAGGCCGAAGTCGCCGCCATAGACCCGGTGGTGCGCTGCCGTCGCGATGCCAAGCCAGCAGCCAAGCAGCCGTTCGAGCGCGGCCCGCCGGTCCGCCATCGGCTCCTCGGCCGCCAGCCGCTCCACCGCGAAGATGCGCACCAGGTCATGCAGGTGAAAGCGGACCGAGCCGTCCTCGGTCACCCGGTTCTCGACCAGATGCGACGCGATCAGGCTGTGGAAGAGGTCTTCGGCGCTGCGGAAGTCCTGGTCGAGCAGCGGCGCCGCGACCCAGGAGGCAAAGTCCCCGACGCCCAGGATGCTCAGCCGCCGGAACAGCCGCTGCGCGCTGCCGTCAAGGCTGTCGTAGGCGAGCGACAGGGTCGAGCGGACGCTCGCACCCTCCACATCAAGCTGGTCAAGCCGCCGTTCCTCATCCGCTAGCTGCCGGACCATGTGGCCGATCCGCCACTCCGGCCTGGCCGCGAGCTTGGCCGCCACGATGCGCAGCGCGAGCGGCAGCCCCTCGCACAGCCGGATCAGCTCGCGTGCCGCGGCTTCCTCCTGGTGCACGCGCCGTTCGCCGAGCAGCGCAAGCAGCAGGTCGTACGCGGTGTCCTCGTCGAGTGGCCCGACCAGGATCTGGCTCGCTCCCTCAAGGCCGGTGAGCTGCTGCCCGCTGGTGACAATCGCCGCGCAGCCGTGGGTGCCTGGCAGCAACGGCGCGACCTGCACCGGGCTGAGTGCGCCGTCGATGACGATGAGCACCCGGCGGTCGGCGAGCCAGCTGCGGTACATGGCCGAGCGGTCGCCGAGATCCCTCGGCACCGCATCTGGCGGTATGCCGACCGAGCTGAGCAGGTGCTCGAGCAGCCCAGCCGCGCTCTGCCGGCCATCACGGCGCAACTGCAGGAACAGCTGGCCGTCGGGGAAGTCTGCGCGGAGCAGATGCGCCGCCCGCAGCGCGAGCGCCGTCTTGCCCGCCCCGCCCATCCCGGTCAGCACGACGACCGGCACCTCGTGAGCGGCGTTCCCGGCATCGCCGGACAGGCATGCGGTGATGCGGCCGAGCGCGTCCTGCCGCCCGGTGAAGTCCGCAGTTGTCCTCGGCAGCTGGCGCGGGACGGGAACCGCGCCTGGCCGGCCCATCCGGCCAGCCTGCGGCCGGCCGGCCGGCAGGTCGAGCTCCGGATCCTTCGCCAGGATGGCGTGCTCGAGCCTGGCCAGCTCCTCGCCGGGATCGAGCCCGAGCTCGGCACGCAGGTGGTCCCGGCCGGCCCGGAACGTCTCGAGCGCGTCGGCCTGCCGGCCCGACCGGTACAGCGCGAGCATCAGCTGGGCGCGGAATCGTTCGTTCAGCGGATACTCGGCCACCAGCCGGGTGAGCTCGCCGATCAGGTCAGAGTGCCTGGCGAGCTGCAACTCCAGATCGAGGCAGTCCTGCAGCACCGATATCCGCCACTCGTTCAGGCCGGTGGCCGCCGATCGGATGACCTCGCTCTGGATCCCGTCCATCGCAAGCCCGCGCCACAGGCCTAATGCTGACCGCAGGTCCGCCACGGCCTCAGGGACCCGCTGCTCGCCCGCCGCACGCCTGCCGCGGGCCACCAGCGACCTGAATCGCGCCAGGTCGAGATGCTCGTCGTCCACGCGAAGCAGGTATCCGGGCGGCCGGGTCACGATCAGATCGTGGTCGCCAAGGAACTGGCGGAGCGTGGAGACCGTGATCTGCACCTGGCTCTTGCTCGTCCGCGGCGGCCTGTCGCCCCAGAGCGCATCGATCAAGCGGTCGATCGACACCACGTGGTTCGCCTCGAGCAGCAGCAACGCGAGCACGATCTCCTGGCGACCGGCGACGATCGCCTGCAGATTCCCGTCTTTCACGACCTCGACCGGACCCAGCAGCCTGAATTCCATGGTCGCCGTCCCGCGCGCTGCTGAGCTGGCTAGCCCAGGTCACCTTAACTGCGATGTTAAGGAGTGATTCGAGGCAATTATGGCGCAGACGCACCGTGTGAGCAATGGACTCCCCGGCCTGCCCTGGCCGGGCTGGCGATAGCACCGCGATAGCCGGCCGATGACCGCGCTGGCGACCATGCATGCACGACGTCATGCAGCCAGCAGACCGAGGAGAGCGTCGGTGCAACCCCCCGACCCGCCGCGCCAGCGAGCTAGACCCGCGGTCCAGCGCGCTGGCGGCGGCCGCAAGCTGGTGGTGCGGGTCGCGGACGCGGAGAACGGCCGGCCCGCCGAAGGCGTCAGGTCGGCGCTGCAGACACGGGCAGACGGCGGCTGGACCGAGATCGCGACCGGCGACAGCGACGAGTCTGGCGTGATCCTGCTTGACCGGCCGGAGCATCCCGGCGTCTGCCGCGTCGATCTCGACGCCACCAGGTACTTCGCGATTGCCGGGATGACGCCGGTCATGCCGAAGACCACCGTCACCATCCGGCTGCCCGACAACAGCAGCTACCTGCTGCTGCAGGCGTTTATCACGACGAACTCGTTCTTCGCCGCAGCGGTCATGACCGATGCCCCATGGAGAGAAGGCCAGTGATGAGCGACAGCGGACAGGGCCGGCTCGCCGGACCGGGTCTTCGCGGCAACCGGGAGTGGCGGCTGCTGTGGCTCGGGCAGGCAGCATCGATCACCGGCGACTACTTCCTCGACATCACGCTGGTGCTGTGGGTGGCCACCGTGATCGCCCGCGGTGCGAGCTGGGCGCCGATCGCGGTCGGCGGGCTGCTGGCCGCGGCGGCCGGCCCGGCCCTGCTGCTCGGCCCGGTGGCCGGGGTGTACGCGGATCGCTGGAACCGGCGCCGGACCATGCTGGTCGCCGACGCCGCCCGTGCGCTGCTCATCGTCGGGCTGCTGCCGCTTGCCTGGCCATCGGTCGCCGCCCGGATCCCGCGGGCCGGCGAGGTGGCCATCATCTACCTGGCGGTGGCCGCGGCCAGCGCATTCGCGCAGTTCTTCAACCCGTCCAGGTTCGCGCTGCTCGGCACCGTGGTACCTGAGCAAGACCGGGCGCGCGCGAGCGGCATGTTCCAGGCGACTTCCAGCATCTCGGCCATCATCGGCCCGGTGCTCGCCGCACCGGTGCTCTTCGGGTTCGGCGTGCAGTGGGCGCTGGTCATTGACGCGCTCTCGTTTGCCGCCTCGTTCTGCACGATCTCCGCGATGCGCGTCAGGGATCATCGCACCGAGCCGGGCCCGGCCGGTGCGCAGCCGACCGGATTCTGGGCTGACTTCCGTTCCGGACTCCGGTTCTTCTGGTCGAACCGGGTGCTCATCACGGTCGGCATCGGCGCGGTCGTGGCGACCCTCGGGATCGGCGCGATCGCCACCCTTGACGTGTTCTTCGTGGTGCACAACCTGCACGCGCCGGCGAAGTCGCTGGGGTTCCTGAACGGCGCTGAAGGCGTCGGCGCCGTCATCGGCGCCGTTCTTGCCGGGCGTCTCGCCTCCAGGTACGCCGCGGAGCGGGTCTTTCCTGTCGCGTTGATCTGCGGCGGCCTGGTATTTGTGGTCTACTCCCGGCTCTCCGCGGTGGCCCCCGCTGCCTTCGTGCTGGCGTGCGGCGGGGTGGTGGCCAGCGTCATCGGGGTTGTCATCGGGCCGCTGCTGCTGCGCGAGACGCCGCCGGAGCTGACCGGCCGCGTCTATGCCGTCGTCAACGTGCTGCAGCAGACGGCGATCTTGGTATCGATGGCCGCTGCCGGCTACCTCGCCGGAACGGTGCTGCGCGGATTCCACCGGGTCGCTCTCGGCCAGACCTTCGGGCCGTACGACACCATCTTCGGCATCGCCGGGGCGCTGCTCATCGCGGCCGGGGCCTTCTCGGTCAGCCGGCTCCGGCGGGCCGGGCCGGGCATGGTTCCCGACGGCGAGCCGGCCGAGCGTCCGGTGGCTGCCGGGCAATGAGGTGCCAGCCAGGCCGGCCTGCCGGGGATTGGCGGCCGGCGCCATGACAGCCGAGGAGGGCCGGGGAATGCTCGACGCCGATGCGGGTGCGGCGGTGTGCGACTCGGACGTGACCGATCTGCCGGTGGCGGTCGTGCCGACGGCCGCTCTGGTGGCGGCGGACTCACCGCGGCGGGCAGGCGAGAACGTCCAGCATGTGCGGCTGCTGGCCGGCTCGGCAGACCGGCTGCCGCCGATTGTCGTGCACCGGCCCACCATGCAGGTGATCGACGGCATGCACCGGCTGAAGGCCGCCGAGCTGCGCGGCGAGCAGCAGGTCGAGGTCCGTTACTTTGACGGCAGCGAGGCAGCGGCCTTCGTCCTTGCCGTGCGGCTCAACGTGCAGCACGGCCTGCCGCTGGCGCTGACTGACCGGCGGCAGGCGGCGGACCGGATCCTCGGACTGTTTCCGCAATGGTCGGACCGGCGGATCGCGTCGGTCACCGGTCTGTCGCCGCCGACGGTAGCCGCCAGGCGAAGGTGTCTAACTGACAAGAACTTGCAGTCGGACTCGCGAGTCGGCAAGGACGGGCGGGTCCGCCCGGCCGACGCCGCGCAGCGCAGGCAGCTGGCGGCCCAGGTGCTGACCCGCAATCCCGCGGCGTCGCTGCGCCAGGTGGCGACCCAGGCCGGGCTGTCACGGGAGACCGTGCGGAAGGTACGCAATGAGCTGGCCGGGCCGCGCTTGATCGCGCCATCGCGCCCCGGTGACCAGCTGGCCGAAGAGCAGCTCGCCAGGGCGTTGCGGCAGCCAGCCGGCGATCCGGTGCGGGCAGGCCAGCCGAGAGGGTGGCAGGCGCTTCGCGCCGATCCTGCCTTCAGGTCCGCGGACACTGGCCGCGTGCTGCTGCAGGTGCTCGCCGCCTCACAGGCGCTGCTCGGCCGCGTCGACCAGATCATCGGCGCGACGCCCTCGCACTGCCTGGGCGCGCTCAGAGAGTCGGCACGGCACTGTGCGGGCGGCTGGCTGGAGTTCGCCGCGCAAGCCGAGCAACGCCGGCAGGTCGTCGAGTCCGGGTGGACCACTGGAAAGTAGCCGACGCTGTGATCGATGCCTGCCGGGCGGCGGCAAGAAATGCGCGCCGGCTGGCTGGCTGTTGCCGCAGAAATGTCAATGCAGGTATCTCAGAATTGACGGCGTTGACCGAGTCAATTACCCGCACTTACGATCGGCCTCGAGGCGTGCGGGCCATTCCGATTTGAATGAGCCAGAACAGACACCAGGTAGAGGAGAGCGCCATGCCAATCGAGTCAACAAAGCACGAGGACAAGACCTTCGAGTTCGCGAGCAGCATCGTCCTGGACGGCGAGCTGGCAGACGAGGACACCGAGCGCGAGGCCGTCGTCGGCGAGTACCAGCGGTCGCTCGATGACCCGCCGATGCTCGCCTGGACTGCCATCAAGGAGTGGTAGCAGGCAGCTAGCAGAACGGCCCGCACGCCGTCCATATTGCAGGTGGCCGCGAATTGCCAAACATTGACCGGTAATCCTTTGAAACCTAGCATCGGCCTGTCGCGTGCGGGCCTTTCCGATTGGACCGAACCAAAAGAGATACCAGGGAGAGGAGAGCGCCATGCCAATCGAGTCAACAAAGCACGAGGACAAGACCTTCGAGTTCGCGAGCAGCATCGTCCTGGACGGCGAGCTGGCAGACGAGGACACCGAGCGCGAGGCCGTCGTCGGCGAGTACCAGCGGTCGCTGGATGACCCGCCGATGCTCGAGTGGACTGCCATCAAGGAGTGGTAGCAGGCAGCTAGCGGAAATGGCCCGCGCGCGATGCGACCGCATCGACGTTCGCGCAGGCTGCCGAGCACAGGGTAAGGGGCTAGCGGATGTTGAAACTACGTCTTGACGGCGGCGCGCAGTGGATCAAGCCGGCCGGGCTCTATCGCAGCCTGCACGACAGCGGCGGAGTAGGGCCGCTTGCCGGAGTCGACGGCATCTACTGCGCCACCTATGCCGGATGCCAGCACGTGCTGACCTCCCATGACTGGAGCCTGGACATGCGGCTGCAGCGACAGCGGGCGGCCCGGGCCGAGGAGCCGGCCGACGGCACCGAGGCAAGCAAGATCCCGACGCTGCTGGCGCCGGAGAACAGCCCGATGCGCGGAGTAGCGGTGCGCGCGTTGCGTGCGGTCCTGGCGCGGCTGGCCGGCGGCGGCGCCGCCGGGATCATCGCCGAGGTGCTCGATGAGTGCGAGGACGAGGTCGCCGAGCGCGGCACCATCGACGCGATCGAGCGGATCACCGACGTGGTCGTGCACCGTGTCATGTGCGAGGTCACCGGCATCGACTACCGCGGCAACGAACTGCTGTCCAGGGTGATGGCGAGCTTCACCCAGCAGGCGGACCCTGGCCAGCAGCTGACCAGGAAGCACGCCGCGGAGCAGCGAGAACTGTCCGCGGCGGCCAGGGCGGAGGCCAGCAGGATCCTGTCAGGCAGCCGGCCATCAGCGGTGCCAGACAGCCTGGCGAGCCAGCTCGCGTCGACCTACGCGTCGGCGGCGTCGCTGGCCGACCGCGGCGACCTGCTGCTGCTCGTCTGGCTGGCCGGCACCGGCACGGCCAGGAGCTTCCTGTCGGCTGTGCTGATCGGCCTGGCCGAGGAGCCCGAGTCCCGGCAGCTGATCAGCGCGACGCCGGCTTGCGCGGGACCGGTGGTCTGGGAGCTGGCGCGGCTGCAGTCACCCGTGCAGGCGGTCAACCGGGTTGCACTGCACGACACCTGCCTGGGCGCGATGCCGGTGACCAAGGGTCAGGTCGTCCTGCTGCTGCCAGGTGCGGCCAACCGGGACCCGGCCGTGTACCCGGACCCGGACAAGTTCGCGCTGCGCGGCGGCCCGCGGCCGCTGGTATTCGGCTCCGGCGTGCATACCTGCCTTGGTGCCACGCTCGGTGTCGCCGCGGCGCAGCAACTGGCCGTCCAGCTCGTTGACCGGTATCCGGACTTCCAGCTATGCCGCGCGGACTACCGGAACACGATCGCGATGCGCGAGGCATCGTCGGCGGTCATCACCGGGATGGCCAGGCGGCCGGTCGCGGGCGGCGTCCAGTGACGAACGAGATTCCGCTGGAACTGCTGTTCGGGGATCCGGAACGGGAGAGCCCGCGGATGTCGCCTGATGGCTCGAAGATCGCATGGCTGGCGCCAAGCGACGGCGTGCTCAACGTCTGGGTCGCGCCGGTCGACGCCGCTGACGGCGTCCTGCTCGATCGTGCCGAGCCGGTGACGCAAGACCGTGACCGTGGCATAAGGAACCTGCGGTGGTCGGCAAGCAACCGCACCGTGCTCTACCTCCAAGACGTGGACGGCGACGAGAACTGGCATGTCGTCGGGGCGGACGTCGACTCGAAGCGGCAGCGCGACTACACCCCGCTGGACGGCATCCAGGCAAAGATTCTCGCCGTCGAGCCAGCGCGGCCAGACGCCATCCTGCTCGGCATCAACGCCATCGACACCGCCGCACATGATGTCTACCGGCTCGATCTGGCGTCCGGGCAGCTCACCACCGAACTGGCGAATCCTGGCTTCATGCGGATGCTCGCCGATGCGAACCTGGTCGTCAGGGCCGGGCTGCGCAGGGAGCGAGACGGCTCGCTCAGCCTGCTCGCCCGGCAGAGCCAGTCGGCGGCCTGGCGGAAGCTGCTCGCCATCCCCGCCGACGACGCGATGACGACGAGGCTGATCAGCTTCGCCGATCACGGCCGCTCGCTGATCCTGAGCTCCGCGCTCGGCGCCAACTACTGCAGGCTGCTGCGGCTGGACGTCAGGTCGGGGGCTACGGAGGTGCTGGCGCAGGACGCTGGCGCGGATCTCAAGGACGTCCGCATCTGCCGCGCCACCGGCCAGCCGCAGATTGCCGTCTTCTGCAAAGAGCGGCTGAGCTACCAGATCCTGGATGAGTCGGTCAGCGAGAGCTTTGCGAAGCTGCGAGCGCTGCACCATGGCGACCCGGTATTCGTGGACAGCGACCGCGACGACCGGGCGTGGCTCGTCGGGTTCGTCAGCGACGCAGCGCCGGTCGAGTACTTCAGGTTCTCGGTCGGTACCGGCCAGTCACAGCGGCTGTTCGCCAGCCTGCCGAAGCTCGCCAGGTACGCACTGGCCGAGCTGGAGCCGTTCACGTTTGCCGCGCGTGACGGCATGCGGATACCGGGATACGTCATCTTCCCGCCCGGCGGCACCCGGTCGAATCTGCCGGCCGTGGTCGCCGTCCATGGCGGCCCATGGGAGCGCGAGGCCTGGGAGTACGAAGCGGTCGGGCAATGGATCGCGAACCGCGGCTACCTGTGCATCAAGGTGAACTTCAGGGGCTCGGCCGGATACGGCAAGGACTACCTCAATGCCGGAGACCGTGAGTGGGGCGGCAAGATGCAGCACGACGTCAGCGATGCAGTTGCCCATGTGATCAGGCAGGGCTGGGCCGATCCGGGGCGCATCGCAATCATCGGCGGGTCATACGGCGGTTACTCGGCGCTGGCCGGGCTGGCCTTCACCCCGGACCTGTACCGGTGCGGCGTCAGTCTCTACGGGCCGTCGAACCTGGTGGCACTGCTGGACGGAATGTCCGCCCGCTGGCCAGGCGCGATGTCGGAGTACCACAGAAGAGTCGGTCACCCGGCCGACGACCGGCAGTTCCTCTGGCAGCGGTCACCGCTGTCCGCGGCGGATCGGATCAAGGCGCCGGTGCTGCTCGCGCACGGGAGGCACGATGCGCGGGTGCTTGGCGACGGGCCTGAAGGGATCGTGCGGGCGCTGCGGCGGAATGGCGTCGAGCACGAGTACCTGGTCTTCGACGACGAGGGCCACGGATTTGCCAAGCCGGAGAACCGATTCCGGGTGTTCGGTGCCGCGGAGAAGTTCCTGTCCAGGCACCTTGCCAGTGCCGGAGGTGCAGCGTGAGGTCAACATCACTCATTCACGGCGAGCAGCTGGAGTTCCGTACCCAGTCATCGGATTTCCTCGACTACCTCGGCCAGCGCGGCCAGCCGAGCACGTTCCAAGACGTGCAGGTCGCGCTGTTCAGCCGGCGCAATGACCCGGAGATGGACGCTGTCGGGATCATGCTCCTGCGGGCTGGCATCCCGTACATCCGGCTGAACGTTGACGAGTTGCTGGCCGGGGCGAGCTGCCAGATCGTCTATGACGCGCCGGCTGGCCGGCTCGCGCTGATCAGGGAAGGGATCAGGTCGGAGCCGTCGGTCGCGGTGTTCCACCTGTTCGACACCGCCATCTACCCGCACGGGATGGATGCCAGGTCGGCGGCCTCCTGGCACTACGCGCGCGAGGCGTGGCAGTCGCTGGCAAGTTCGGTTGGCCGCGGCGAAGCGGCTGCCGGGGTGCGGGCCATCAATTCCCCGGCGATCGTGCAGCGGCTGACCCGGCTGCAGCAGATGCGGATCGCGGCTGCGTGCGGTCTGCGCACGCCAAGGTCGGTCGTGGTTTCTGAGGTCGCGGACGGGTACGACGCGCTGGGCGTCGGCCACATCATCGTGAAGCCGGTGCGCGAGCACTTCATCGAGCTCAGCCAGGGTGACGAGCACGTGCTGTTCGGCGCGTTTCCGCAGGTGCTGCACTGGCCGTCGGTGCTGGCCGGCGAGCGCACCCGCGATCCGGTGCTGGTGCAGGAGTTCATCGCGCATCAGGCCGAGCTGCGGGTCTACGCGCTGCGCGGCGAGCCGCCGACCGCGCTGGAGATCCGCGCGGCGAACGGCGCGTTCACCACCGCTTACAGCGCGGTAGCCGGCGGCGACGTCCTGGTCACCGCCACCGAGCTGCCTGCGCGCCTCGCCATGGCCATCGCCGCGTTCATGGACATGGCACACCTGGACTACGGGGCGTTCGACCTGGTCCGCGAGACAGCCTCGGGCGATCCGGTCTTCCTGGAGGTGAACACCTCAGGCGGCTGGCGGTGCTACGAGCGGCTGCTCGGCAGCACCGACATCACCCGACGCTTCACCAGCTATGTCATGTCGGCCATGCGCGCCGGGGCGGGGTCACGATGACCGGCGAGCTCATGGTCGCTGAGTGCGCGGCGATCGTTCCGCTGTCCGGCGTGCTGGTCTGGTACGACTACCTGAACCACCGGCATCTCCGGTTGTCGAGCCGAGGCCTCGAACTCGTCGGCATGTTTCAGCACTGGCGCCGGGCCGGCGATCCGCAGCCAGCCGACGGCGCGCGGGGCCCTCGCGCTGATGAGCTGCAGCAGCTCCTGGAGGCCGGCGTTCTCAAGGTGCGAGGCGGACCGCGTGACCTGAGCGAGCAGCGGGTCATCGCGGACTGGGGCGAGGATCTGCTCGCCGCGCGCATCTTCCAGTTCGCCACCAGGACGTCGAAGGCGCAGCAGTTCGTGCAGGCCGATGACGCGGCTGAGATGCTCGCTGAGCGCAACCTCGAGCAGCAGCGGCCGCGCCTGTGCCGCCAGCCGAACGGCCAGGCCTACCGGCTTGCGTGCGGCTCGGCGCTGGAGTTCTTCGGGGACTCGAGCCTGGTATCGGCGTTGCTCGGGCGCAGGTCGGTGCGGTCATTCGAGTCGGCCAGGACGGTGCCGCAGCTCGCATTCAGCAGTGTCCTGCAACTGGGCGCCGGCGCCAGGGAGGTGCAGCAGGCCGGCCGCTTCGACGACTCCTTCAAGCGGACGAGCGCATCGGGCGGCGCCTTGCAGCCTGTTGATGTCTATTGCTATGCGCGACGGGTCGAGGGCATCGAGGCCGGCTGGTACTACTTCGACCCGGTCAGGTTCGAGCTGGCCAGGGTCGCGGCCGCGGCCGCGGACGCGGAGATCTGCATCGCGGCAGGTGACCAGCGGTTCTTCGGCGCAGCGGCGATCATGTTGCTGTTCGTCGCCGAGGTCCGCCGGGAGTTCTGGAAGTACCGCAGCTCGCGCGCCTACCGGGTGGTACAGGCCGACTTCGGGCACCTGGCCCAGACCTTTGGCCTGCTGGCAGTCGAGGCTGGCATGGCCTCGGTGGTGTCATGCGCGCTGCGCGACGAGCTGGTTGAGTCGATGCTCGGGCTCGACGGCATGCACGAGGTCCCGCTCGGCGCCATGGCCCTGGGATACGAAGACGACAGTGCGCGCCTGGCGGTACGCCAGCCAGGGCTAGTCGGCGGGCTCGGCGCCGCTGACGGCGTCGAGCAGCCGGCCGAGCTTGCCCTTGAAGCCTGCTGAGGCGTTGCCGGCCGCGTGCCGGTTCGGCCGATGGCTGGCATGACGCGGCACGTGTTCGTCTTCGTCGTCATCGGCAAGCTCGTCGAGCAAGCCGAACGCCGAGCTGTCGTGGCTCGGCCTGGCTGGCTCGGCGACGGCGGCGGTCACCAGGTGCTGGGCGGCGTCGAACGACATCGGCGAGGTCTGCGGCGGCACCGGCAGTGCCTCGTTGGCGAGCCCGTCAAGTTCCGGGTCACCCTGATCGAGCGCGAAGATCGTCGTGCCGATCTTCCGCACGTCGCTGAGCCGCTCGAGTAACTCGGCGGGCGCGGACTGACCGCTGACCACCAGCAGCGTCTCGGTGCGGGTCGCGGCCGCGAGCCGGTCGATCCCGTGCCGCAGGTGCGGCGGCGCGTCCGCGGGCGGTGCCCAGCGGATCAGCGTGGGCTCGAGCTCGGGAATGCCCGCGAGCCTGCTCTCGTCGGCTAAGTGCGCGGTCATGTGCCAGGGCTCGTCGGCCGGCGTGCCGAGCACGAGCAGGCCCTGCGGGCTGCGGGAACTCTGCCTGAGCGCCCGGGCGAACGCGCGAGTCCGGTCCAGCCAGCCAGTTGGCTCCAGAAGCACGCGCAGGGCTGCTATCTGGTCCGCATTCATGACACTATGCTGCACCACGCTGCGGCCGCGTGCAGGCTGATTGTCACCAGCCGGTTACCTCGCGTTGATGGTCGGGCCCGAACTCGCCCTGAATGCGCGGTCTGGCATGATCACCACATGACCGCAGCGCAGGACACCGCGACGGCCCTGACCGACCTGGTCATCGGCATCCTCGGCGGCACCGGCGAGCAGGGCAAGGGGCTCGCGCGACGGCTCGCGATGGCCGGCTTCACGGTCATCATCGGCTCCCGCGACGCCGGCCGCGCGGCCGCGGCGGCTGCTGAGCTCGGCGGGCCGCCCTCGCTGTCCGGCGCGGCCAACGAGCAGGCCGCGGCGCGGTCCGATGTCGTCATCGCCGCGATGCCATGGGACGGCCACCTGGAGCTGCTCAGCGGGCTGGCAGGCGCGCTGGCCGGCAAGGTGCTCATCGACTGCGTCAACCCGCTCGGCTTCGACGAGCGCGGCGCGTTCGCGCTGCAGGTGGCCGAGGGCAGCGCGGCACAGCAGGCGGCGCTGATACTGCCGGACAGCCAGGTCGTCGGCGCGTTCCACCACGTGTCGGCAACCCTGCTGCTCGATCCTGGGGTGCACCGGATCGAGCTGGACGTGCTGGTACTCGGCGACAACCGGGCAGCCACCGACCTGGTCGCCGCGATCGCCAGCCGGATCCCCGGCATGCGCGGCGTTTACGGCGGCAGGCTGCGCAACTGCGGCCAGATCGAGGCGCTCACCGCCAACCTGGTCTCGATCAACCGCCGGTACAAGGCACACGCGGGCCTGCGCATCACCGACGTGTGACGGTCGCCGCGAAGGCGGCCGGGCAACGAACCGGCTGCGGGTTGCACGACCCACGGCTGCTCGTGCAACCTCAGGGTGGTTCCGGTCCGTCTACCGAGCGGACGACTGGAGGAGCCCGATGCGCGCTGACGCGGTCGAGGAGTTCACCGCATATGTGGCGGCGTGCTCACCGCGGATGCGGCGGACTGCCTTCCTGCTGTGCGGGGACTGGCAGCGGGCCGAGGACGAGGTACAGACCGCGCTGGTGAAGCTCTACCTGTCGTGGGACCGGGTGCGGGCCCGGCGGTCGCTTGACTCGTATGTCAGGACCACGCTGGTCCGCGCGCTGATCGACGAGCGGCGGCGGCCGTGGCGGCGTGAGCAGCCGCATGCCGTGGTCCCTGACCGGCCAGCAGCCGAGCCGATGGGGATGGAGGACCGGCTCACGGTGCGTGCCGCGCTGGCCTTGGTGCCGCAGCGGCAGCGGGCCGTGCTGGTGCTGCGGTTCTACGACGATTGCGACGTGGCCGAGACCGCGCGGGTGATCGGCTGCTCAGAAGGCACGGTGAAGAGCCAGACCGCCAGAGGGCTGGCCCGGCTGCGCGAGCTGCTCGCGATCTGCGAGCCCGCGCCGGCTGACTGCCCGGAGGGATGACGCGGATGCCAGATGTGATCACGATGCTGCGGGCGGCCATCGACGAGGAGCCGCCGCTTGGCTTCGATGCCGCGCACGTCCTGGCCAGGGCAAAGCGGGCACGGCGGCGGCGCGCCGGAATCGCCGGCCTCGGCGTGGCCGGCGCGCTGGCGCTGAGCCTGTCCGTCGTGCTGCCCGGCGTGGCCACCGCCCGCGGCACAGCCACGATCGAGCCGGCCGCGTTCACGCTCGTCGAGCATGCCAACGGCACCGCGACGCTGACCATGAACCCGGGCGTGCTGCTCAAACCCGGCGCACTGCGACGCGACCTGCGGCGGGACGGGATCCCGGCGCAGGTCACCGTTGCCCGGTTCTGCACCTCGCGGCCCAGCCCGGCCGGCTTCAGCCGGGTCGTGACCGGCCAGCGGTCAGCGCCAGACACCATGACGATCCACCCGGCGGCTATGCCCCCTGGCACCGAGCTGAGCTTTGGTTACTTCCGGCTGACTGCAGGCCGCGAGACCGGCCAGGAGACCGTGGAAACCCTCATCAACACCGGCTCGTACGGCTGCGACAAGACCGCACCGATCGGCTGGCCCGGTCAGGGCCACAGGGTGCTCGTGCACGGCGACATCGTCGCCGGGATCACGTCCAGATGACTGGCCCGACGGTGCGGGCGGGCCGCGCCATGCGGGAACGTCCAGGCCGCACCCGGCACTGGCAGCCAACGCACAGGACGGCGGCGCTGCCGGCTCTTGCTGCCGCCGTGCTTGCGCTGGCGATTGCATGCAGCGGCGGCCCGCACCCGGCGCGATCGCAGACCAGGTCCGCGGCCAGCCTCGCGGCGATGCACTCGTACGCACGCTGCCTGCGCGCGCACGGACTACCGAAGGTCTACGTCACCCGCGCCCCCGGCGCTGCCCGCGGTCCGAGCGATCCGAGCCGCATCGCCGTGCTGATCTTCAACGGCCTCGCCATCGAGGGCGCCAGCCCCGGCTCCCGGCAGGTCCGCACCGCCGGGCACGCCTGCCATCGCCTGCTGCCGCACGGCACGCGATAGCTGGAGCGCTCGCCAGGCAGGCGGCCGGCCTGAGCCGCTACCGTGTGCGCATGACCAAATTTGGCGTGCAGTTGCCGAACTTCTCTGGGTTTGACCCGGCTGACTTGTTCGAGCACGTGGCCGGCCTGGCGACCGCCGCCGAAGGCGCCGGGTTCCACTCGGTGTGGGTGATGGACCATTTCTTCCAGCTGCCGCCACTTGGCGGGCCAGACCAGCCGATGCTCGAGGCCTACACCCTGCTCGGAGCGCTCGCGGCCCGCACGCGGCGAGTGCAGCTCGGCACGCTGGTCACCGGCGTGACGTACCGCAACCCCGGCATTCTCGCCAAGATCGTCACCACGCTGGACGTCATCTCGGGCGGGCGCGCGGTCCTGGGCATCGGCGGCGCCTGGTACGACGTGGAGCACCGGGGCCTGGGCGTGGACTATCCGGCGGACCGGGTCCGCCTGGACATGCTGGAAGAGGCGGTGCAGATCTGCCGTGCCATGTTCACCGGCGACGACGTGAGCTTCGCCGGCCAGCACTTCAGGACCGAACACGCGCGGAACCAGCCAAGGCCGGTGCAGCCAGGCGGCCCGCGGATCATGATCGGCGGCGGCGGCGAGAAGCGGACGCTGCGGCTGGTCGCCAAGTACGCCGACCAGTGCAACGTCACCGGCGATGTCCGGACACTGGCACGCAAGGTCGAGGTGCTGCACCGGCACTGCGCCGAGGTAGGCCGGGACCCGGCTGAGATCGGCGTGACCTGGATGACGCCGCTGATCCTGACGACCTCAAGCCAGAACACCGCCGAGGTCAACGAGATGCTCGCGGCGGCCGCGGCGCCTGAGGAGATCGCCGGGTTCACGGTCGGCCAGCCACATGAGATCCCTGGCCTGGTCGCCGGGCACATCGACGCGGGCGCGGCCGAGGTGATCTTCAGCCTCGCGTTCGCCGACGCGGCCGCGATCGCCGCGGTCGGCGCGGCTCTTGGCCTGGACAGCCGCTAGCGAGCACGGTCAAGCCGGCACAGCACGCACGCCATTGGCCGGCGGCATCGCCGGCCCAACCGGGCGGGCCTTCATGGCTGCCGCCTGCACCGAGGGTCTACTATCCCCGCATGCGAGCACGAGCCGCCGCTATCGCGGCGCTGACGGCGCTGGCTGTCGTAGCCGGATGCTCGTCCTCGCCGCCGCCGCACCGCACGGCGAGGGCGCTCATCGTGCAGATCCCTGGCTGCGCGCACCCGGTGAACCAGCGCCCGCTGGCGGCATCCGACGCCGCGCAGGAGTATTCCTGCCTCGCCAACGGCGCGATCATCAAGCTGGCGACGTTCTCGTCGGCCGGGCGCCGGCGCGCTTGGATCAGCCTGCAAGGGCCTGGCGACTCCGGCTGCTGCGCCGAAGGGCCGGACTGGGCGGCCACCGTCACCTCCATCCGCCCGGAACACCCGATCCTCACCTCGATCGCCCGCCGGCTCGGCGGCAAGGTCGTGTCGTCGCCGTAACCGGCCACTGCCCGAGGCAGCTGACTGCGGCAGGGTGCGCGGCCCGGCAGCGTCCGGCGAACGCGATCTACCCCGCTGGGCTGGACGGCAGCCGCGGGTCGACCGCGGCGACTTGCCAGTCCCGCCTGATCAGCCCGTAGACCCACGAGTCAGAGACCTCGCCAGTCACGATGCAGTCCTCCCGCAACGTCCCTTCCCGCACGAACCCGAGTTTCTCCAGCACCCGGGCGGATGCCAGGTTGCGGGTATCGGTCTCAGCCTGGACCCGGTTGAGGTCAAGGGCGTCGAACGCCCACCGCAGCAAACCGCGTGCGGCCTCGGTCGCGTAACCGTGGCCCCACGCCGCATCGGCGAAGCAGTAGCCAAGCGATGCGCTGCGGTAGTCCCGGTTCCACCGGGTCAGGCCGCACCAGCCGATGAAGGCACCGTCGGCGACACGGTCCACGGCCAGCCGAGCCCCGGTGCCCTCGTCGGCCAGCTGCCGGCACGCCGCGATGAACCGCGCGGAGCGCGCGCGCTCGCTCCACGGCGGCGCGTCCCAGTAGCGCAGCACGAAGGCGTTGCTGTGCAGCGCGAACAGGTCGTCGCCGTCCCCGTCGCCGAACGGGCGCAGCAGCAGACGTGCGGTACGCAACGTGGGGGCTGGCAGCATCCTTCCTCCGTTACTGGCGGCCGGTCCACCAGACACCAGATCCCGGCCGCTGGCAACGGGTTTTCCCGGCCGGCCGGAAAAACGGCGCGGCCCGCGCCCCGCTACTTGTAGCTGAAACGGGCCTTGCTGGTGCCTCGCCCTGTGCCGGT
>JASHQL010000541.1 GCA_030039155.1 Streptosporangiaceae bacterium
GTATAGCCGCAGCCTTCCCCGATGAACAGCCCGTTGTTCAGGATGTTGTGATGCGACAGGGTCGCGCCCTTGGGGAAGCCAGTCGTGCCGCTGGTGTACTGGATGTTGATCGGGTCGTCGAAGGCCAGGCTCGCCTCCCGCTCCGTCAGCTCCGCTGAGCCGGCCGCGGCCCCGGCTGCCATCAGCTCGTCCCAGTCGGCGCTGCCCAGGTAGATCACCCGGCGCAGGCCTGGCAGCCCGCCGGCGACTTCAGTGATCATGCCGCGGTAGTCGCTGGTCTTGAAGCTCTGCGCGCTGACCAGCACGCTGACCGATGACTGGGCAAGCACGAAGCCCAGCTCGTGGCTGCGGTAGGCGGGGTTGATGTTGACCAGGATCGCGCCGATCTTCGCGGTGGCGTACTGCAGCAGCACCCACTCCGCGCAGTTGGGTGCCCAGATGCCGACCCGGTCGCCCTTGGCCACTCCGGCCGCGAGCAGGCCGCGGGCCAGCACGTCGGTCTGCTCGTCCAGCTCCGGGTAGCTCAGCCGGGTGCCGGTCGGCACGTCGACCAGCGCCTCGCTCGCCGGGTAGGCCGCCGCGGTCAGCCGCAGGTTCTCCCCGATGGTCTGGCCCAGCAGCTCATGGGCTGCGGCTCCGTGACTGTAGGACAGGACATGAGGTGCCGGCATCACTCGCCTCCGCAGAACGATTAGCCCTCATCCTCCACGTTCCCATCGTTGGTTGGGAAGCCGCACCTCGACGTGCGCGCGTGGCAGGTGCGGCCGAGGTCACCGCGGGGTTACTGTCAAAACAGGGCGGTACGTCACTGGTTTCGGAGCGCCGGTGGGCATCTGGATCATCTGGCTCATCATCGCCGCGGTCCTCGGCGCTGCCGAGATGCTCACCGCGACGCTGGCCTTCGGGCTTGTCGCGATCGGCGCGCTGGTGGCGGCAGTCGCCGGCGCGGCCGGCGGCGACGCGGCCATTCAGTTCGGCGCCTTCGTGCTGGCCTCCGTGCTCGGCCTCGGCGTGGTGCGGCCGTTCGCGATGCGGCACATCAGGCAGCCGCCGCTGCTGCGCACCGGCACCGCGGCCCTGGTCGGGCGGTCGGCGATCGTGCTCGAGGAAGTGACCGACCACAGCGGCCGGGTCAGGATCGGTGCCGAGATCTGGTCATCGCGGTCCTATGACGACACGCTGACCATCCCGGTGGGGGCCAAGGTCGACGTGCTGCAGATTGAGGGCGCGACCGCCCTCGTGTACCCGCGGGAGTAGCCATGGTGGAAACGGTGCTGAGTGCCGTCGGACTCGTGATCGTGCTGCTGGTAGTGATCATGACGGTCAAGACCGTGCGGATCGTGCCGCAGGCGCGTGCCCGTAACGTGGAGCGGCTCGGCAGGTACCGCAAGACGTTAGAGCCAGGCATGAACGTGGTCATCCCGTTCATCGACCGGGTGAAGCCGATCATCGACCTGCGCGAGCAGGTGGTGTCGTTCACCGGGCAACGGGTGATCACCGAGGACAACCTGGTGGTCAGCATCGACACGGTGCTGTTCTTCCAGGTGACCGACCCGCGCGCGGCCGACTACGAGATCGTCAACTACATCCAGGCGATCGAGCAGCTCACCGCCACCATGCTGCGCAGCGTGATCGGCGCCATGGACCTGGAGCAGACCCTGACGTCCCGCGACAAGATCAACACGATGCTGCGCGGCGTGCTCGACGACGCGTCGGGCAAGTGGGGGATCAGGGTGACCAGGGTGGAGATCAGGGCCATCGACCCGCCGCAGACGGTCAAGGACGCGATGGAGAAGCAGATGCGCGCCGAGCGGGAAAAGCGCGCCGCGATCCTGAACGCCGAGGGAGTCAGGCAGTCACAGATCCTGACTGCGGAAGGCGAGAAGCAAAGCGCGATCCTGCGTGCCGAGGGCGACAAGCAAAGCCAGATCCTGCGCGCCGAGGGGCAGGCCCAGGCCATCGAGAACGTGTTCACCTCGATCCACCAGAACGACCCCGATCCCAAGCTGCTTGCCTACCAGTACCTGCAGGCGCTGCCGCAGCTCGCGCAGGGCACGGGCAACACGGTGTGGATGATCCCGAGCGAGCTGACCACGGCGCTGAAGTCGCTGAGCGGCGCGTTCGACGCATCGGCAGGAAAGCCTGGCGACCCGCCCGGTGCCGCCGACCTGCGCCGCCTGCTGCCGGAGCCGCGGCCGGCCGTGGCCGAGCCAGCGGACGGCGGCCCCGCGCAGCTGGCCGGCCCTGGCAGCGAGAACGGCCAGCCAGGCCCGGTTACAACCTGATCGCCAGGCCGACGGTGAGCAGCGCGCCGTAGGCAAGCTGCAGCCTGCCGGTCTGGCCAAGCGCGGAGATCAGCGCGCGCCCGGCGGCGCCCCGCACGACCAGCCGCACCGGCTGGACCGCCAGCGGCACCGCGGCAAGTGCGAGCAGGGTCAGCGGTGCCACCGGCGCGAGCGCGGCGCAGACGCAGAACGGGATCAGCACGCACCCGGTGTACAGCGCCCTGGTCCGCTTGTCGCCGAGCACCACCGCCAGCGTGCGCTTGCCGGCCTGGCTGTCGGTGGGGATGTCGCGCAGGTTGTTGATCACCAGCAGCGCGCAGGCAAGCAGGCCGATCGGCACCGCGGCCGCCACGGCCAGCCAGGCGAGCGAGCGCATCTGCACGTACGCGGTGCCGGTCACCGCGGCCAGGCCGAAGAACAGGAACACCGACACCTCGCCGAGCGCGCGGTACCCGTATGGCCGGCTGCCGCCGGTGTAGAACCAGGCAGCCGCGACCGCGCAGGCGCCGACGGCCAGCAGCCACCAGGAGGTGACCGCGGCGAGCGCCAGGCCGGCCGCGCAGGCGACGCCGAAGCAGGCGAGCGCGGCGGCAAGCACCTGGCGCGGCCTGGCCAGCTTGGACGCGACCAGCCGGACCGGCCCGACCCTGACCTCGTCGGTGCCGCGGATCCCGTCGCTGTAGTCGTTGGCGTAGTTGACGCCGACCTGCAGCGCCAGCGCCACCAGCAGTGCGAGCGCGGCGCGCCACAGCGAGAACCGGCCGTAGCCGATGGCCACACCAGAGCCGACCACGACCGGCACCACGGCGGCCGGCAGCGTCCGCGGCCGTGCGCCTGCTACCCACAGCGAGACGCCGCGGGGGTGACCCCCCTGGACCTCCCCGCTGACTCGTGCCGTGGCCATGCATGCCCTTCGCCGGGATCAATCGGGATCACAAGAATAGTGCGAG
>JASHQL010000542.1 GCA_030039155.1 Streptosporangiaceae bacterium
CGGGGTATCCGCTCTGCAGCGCGCCCAATGCCGGTCGCCCCGGCTGGCTGACCCTGATCGCCTGGCTCGCACTGACCCGCCCGCGGGCACCCGCATCGATCTGGCTCCTGCCGCCCTCAAGCCACGATGACCCAGATCGGCTACCCAAGCCTCTTCAATTGGGCGCCGTAATCGGGTCGCTACGTCGGGGCCCCCACCCGCACGCACGGCACACCTGCACCGCGGCCAGCAAGCCGGCAGCTAATAGAGCCCCCTTACGGAATCGAACCGTAGACCTTCTCCTTACCATGGAGACGCTCTGCCGACTGAGCTAAGGGGGCGGCATTCGGTTGTCTGACCTGCGGCTTCACGGCTACCGCGGGCCGGGCCATGCTCAGCGGTGACGGGCGCCCTTGACTAAGGGAGCCCGCGCTTCTGCCGGCCCAGGAAAGCTTAGCGTGTCGCCGTGGCTGTCGGCGCCGCACCCGGTGACCCGCCAGCCGAAGCGCCAGCGAGGCCAGCGAGGCCGGCAAGGACGGGCCAGGGCCGCCCCAGGGCCGGCAACGGTCCAGTGAAGATCCAGTCACGGCACGGGCAGCAGGTCAGGCGATACCTCGCGGAGGCCGCGCCGCGCCCTTATGGTGAGGTATGCCAACCGATCGGGCGTACTTGCACCACTGCCGGCCTGGCCGCGCGCAGTGATCACGTACATCATTCGCCGGGTCGGCCAGGCTGTGCTCGTGCTGGTCGGCGTGACCATCCTGGTGTTCATCCTTGAGCACCTGCTGCCCGGCAGCATCGCCAGGGCGATCATCGGGCCGCGGGCAAACAGCACGCAGATCGCGGCATTCAACCGGGCAAACGGGCTGAACCGGGCGCTGCCGGTCCAGTATCTGTCCTTCCTCGGCCGCCTGCTGCGCGGAAACCTCGGGCAGTCGTTCAAGCTGCACATGAGCGTGGACGCGATCGTGATCCATGATCTGCCCAATGACCTGCTGCTGGTCGGCTCGTCGCTGGTGCTCGCCCTGCTGATCGCGATCCCGCTTGGGGTGCTGCAGGCGGTCCGGCGGAACAAGCTGACCGACTACGCCGCGACCGGCGTCTCGTTCGTCCTCTACTCGATGCCTTCTTACCTGCTGGGCCTGCTGCTGATCGCGCTCTTCGCGGTGAACCTGCGGCTGCTGCCGGCCGAGGCGCCGCAGGCCCCGACCATCACCGGCGTGCTGGCCGACCCGGCTGGCCTGGTGCTGCCGGTGCTGACGCTCACGCTGGTCACCTGCGCGCTGTTCAGCCGGTACATGCGCTCTGCCGCGATCGACGGCCTGGCCCAGGATTACATCCGCACCGCCAAGGCCAAGGGACTCGGCCAGCGCGCGGTGCTGGCCAGGCACCTGTTGCGGAACTCGCTGATCCCGGTCACCACGCTGGTGGGCATCTCGCTGCCCGGCATCCTGACGTTCGGGCTAATCGTCGAGCAGCTGTTCAACTTCCCCGGCATCGGGCTCGAGTACTACAACGCCGCGGTGACCGGCGACTACCCGGTGGTGTTCGGCGTGACCGTGCTGGTCGCGCTGGCCACCGTGGGCGGCAACCTGTTCGCGGACATCGTGTACGCGCTGCTGGACCCGCGGGTGCGCTATGACTAGCGACCTGGTGGTCCACGAGGGCGGCGAGGTGCGCACCGACGGCGTGCCCTGGTCGGCAATCCTGCGCGGCTTCGTGGCGAACCGGCTGGCTGCGGCCGGCGTGGCGATGGTGATCATCGTGGCGCTGTTCTGCTTCATCGGGCCGCTGTTCTGGCACACCAACCAGATCAACGTGAACATCAGCCAGGTGAATCACGCGCCGAGCGCCGCGCACCCGCTGGGCACCGACGACCTCGGCTATGACGTGCTCGGCCGGCTCATGGTCGGCGGGCAGAGCTCGCTCGAGGTCGGGCTGGCGGTCGCGATCGTGGCGACCTCGCTCGGCGTGCTCTACGGCATCGTGTCCGGGTTCATCGGCGGGCTGACCGACGCGATCCTCATGCGGGTCGTGGACATCCTGCTGGCCATCCCCATCGTCTACCTGTTCATCGACCTGGCCTCCGAGGTCAAGCCGACGTTGTGGCTGCTCATCATCGTGCTGTCGCTGCTGTCCTGGCTCGGCCCGGCCCGGCTGGTCCGCGGCGAGACGCTGAGCCTGCGCACCAGGGAATACGTCGAGGCCGTGCGCACGATGGGCGGCGGGTCGTGGCGGATCATGCTGCGGCATCTCGTGCCGAACACCATCGGCACCATCGTGGTGAACGCCACGTTCCAGGTAGCGGATGCCATCCTGACCCTGGCGGTGCTCAGCTACCTGGGCTTCAGCCTGCCGCCGCCGACCGCGACCTGGGGCGGCATGCTGGAGAACGGCGTCAACTTCCTCTACGACGGGTACTGGTGGCAGATCTACCCGGCCGGGATCATGATCGTGCTGACGGTTGTCGCGTTCAACTTCATCGGCGACGGCCTGCGTGACTCGCTAGACGCCCGGCTGCAGCGCCGGTAGCGGCTCGGCCAGCGGCTGCTGCAGCGGAAAGTGGCAGGCGGCCAGGTGGCCGATCCCGAACGGCCGCAGCGGCGGCTCTTGCTCGGCGCAGATGTCCTGCGCCAGCGGGCAGCGGGTGCGGAACCGGCAGCCGCTCGGCGGGTCGAGCGCCGACGGCAACTCGCCCGCGACCGCGGCCCGGTGCCGCCGGCGGGCGATGGCAGGATCAGGCACCGGAACCGTGCCGATCAGGCCGGCCGTGTACGGATGGGCGGCACGCTGGTAGATATCCGGGCTGCTGCCAAGCTCCACGAGCTTGCCCAGGTACATCACCCCGATCCGGTCGGCCAGGTACCTGACCACCGACAGGTCGTGCGAGATCAGCAGGTAGGTCAGCTCGTGCTGCGCCTGCAGCCGTTTCATCAGGTTGAGGATCTGCGCGCGGATCGACACATCGAGCGCCGACACCGGCTCGTCGGCGACGATCACTCGTGGTGCCAGCGCGAGGGCCCTGGCCAGCCCGATCCGCTGCCGCTGGCCGCCAGAGAACTCGTGCGGGTACAGCTGGGTCGAGCGCGGGCTGAGCCCTACCTCGGTGAGCAGCTCGGCGACCCGCTGCCGCTGCTCGGCCGCCGTGCCGAGCTGCTGGATCAGCAGCGGCTCACGGAGGATGGCGCCGACCCGCATCCGCGGATCGAGGGAGGCATACGGGTCCTGGAACATCATCTGCAGGTCCTTGCGGACCACGCGCAGCTGTGCCGGGGGCAGCGTGGCCAGGTCCTGGCCGTCGAACAGCACCCGCCCTTGTGTTGGCCGGTCCAGCGCGACGAGCATCCGGCCGATCGTGGTCTTGCCGCAGCCTGACTCGCCGACCAGCCCGAACGTCTCGCCAGGCCGGATCTCCATGGACACGCCGGAGACCGCGTGCACGGTGCCGACGGTGCGCCGCAACAGCCCGCGCGAGGTGACAGGGAACTCCTTGACCACATGGTCCAGAACGAGCAGCGGATCCGTCCTGAGCGCGGCCCGGTCCGCGGCCTGTGCGTCCATCCGGCTGGTCTGCGGGCCGGCGCCGACCGGGTGGAAGCAGGCGAACTGATGGGCCGGCGGGCCGTCAAGCGGCGGCTCGGCCTCCCGGCAGTCGGTGGTGGCGAACTGGCAGCGCGGCGCGAAGCGGCAGCCCGCCGGCAGCACGACGAGGTCAGGCGGCAGGCCGCGGATGGTGTACAGCTGGTGGGTGGTCGGCTGGTCGAGCCGGGGAATCGAGGCGAGCAGCGCCTCGGTGTAGCGGTGCTGCGGCTCGGCGAACAGCTCGGCGGTGTCGGTGGCCTCGACAATCTTCCCCGCGTACATGACCAGCACCCGGTCGGCCCTGCCCGCGATGACCCCCATGTCGTGGGTGATCAGCAACACGGCGAGCCCGAGCCGCTCCTTCAGCTCGTCAAGCAAGGCGAGGATCTGGCCCTGGATGGTGACGTCCAGCGCGGTGGTGGGTTCGTCGGCGATCAGCAGCTTCGGCTCGCAGGCCAGCGCGATCCCGATCATCACCCGCTGCCGCATGCCGCCGGACAGCTGGTGCGGGTACTGGCCGAGCCGCTCGGCCGGCCGCGGCATGCCGACCAGCCCGAGCACCTCCTCGGCCCGCTCCAGCGCTGCCTGCCTGGTCACGTCGCGGTGCCGCCTGACGACCTCGGCGATCTGGTTGCCGATCGTCATCGTCGGGTTCAGTGACGTCATCGGGTCCTGGAACACCATGCCGATGTCGTTGCCGCGGACATCCTGCATCCCGGTCTCGGTCAGCGCGGCGAGGTCAGCCGCGCCGAACCTGATCGAGCCGCCGGCGACGTAGCCGCCGGCCGGCAGCAGCCGCATGATGGACAGGCCGGTCATCGTCTTGCCGCAGCCGGACTCGCCGACCAGCCCGACCGTCTCACCGGCCGAGACCGTGAAGCTGACCCCGTCCACCGCATGCACCACGCCGGACCGCAGCCGGATCTGGGTCCGCAGGTCCTCGACCTGCAGCAGCGGCGCTGCCTGGTCCATCGGCTCAGCCGCCATCGCGCGGAATATCGGCGTGCCAGGTCCTGGCGAACACCCTGTCCTGGCCCTCGTAGGCCTCCAGCACGTTCGTGACCAGGAAGGACGTCGCGGTCGCGGACATCGTGCTGGTGCTGCGCACCTGAACCTGCCAGTCGCCGCGGCCGACCGACATCTCCCGGTCGCAGCGCACCGTGGCCGACAGCGGCTGGCCGGTGACGATCCGCATCCGGTCCTCCTCGCGCTCGAGGTAGGTCAGCCCGTCGTCGAGCAGCCGGTGCCCGCCGCTGGCCGAGCTGATCACCTCGGCGGCGCCGGAGCCCACATCATGCCGCAGCTCGCGGCTGGCCGCGCCGCCGAGTTCCTCGTGGGCCGGCATCGGTGCCCGCTCCGGCACGCCGAAGTGCGGCGGCGGCCGGTGCGCGGCCTGGTCGGTCCACAGCGGCACGGTGAGCCGGGAAGCGCCGGTGAACAGGCGCAGCGTCACCGGCGCCGGCGACGGCCAGGCCCACGGCCAGTAGCAGGGGCTGACCGCGAGCCTGAGCCGGTGCCCGGCCGGCACCCGGTAGCCGATCGCGTTGAGCTGCACCTCGGCCAGGTAGCGCCGGCCGGGCAGCAGCGGCTCGGGCGCCGCGTCCGAGCCGGCGACGTGCGTGAGGTTCTGCAGCCCGCGGGTGATGAGCGTGGACGCACCGTCAGGCCACACGTGGCAAAGCCGGACCGCGACCAGCGCGAGCGGCCGGTCAGCGGCCAGCTCGAGGGTGGCGACCGGCATGCCGAGGATGTCCGCGGCCTCCGCCAGCGGACCGGTGTCAAAGCAGAGCGACATGCCGTCATCCGGCCGCTGATCACCGGGGAATTCCAGCGGCCCGCCGTGCCCGCCCCACTGGCCAAGGTCGGCGGCGGGTGCCTCGATGCCCAGGATCGCCAGCTCGGCCGCCGCCGGGGCACGCGCCGCACCAACCTCGTGCTCCTGGTCCAGCGTCCCGGTGCTGATCCCGGCTGGCTGCAGCAAGTAGCCGCGGTCGAGCACCTGTGCGGCCGGCCAGCCGTCCGCGGCCACCCAGCGACCGCTCTGGACCAGCGATCCGCCGCCAGGCCGGAGCGGCTCTGGCAGCCAGGCGCGCAGCACGGGCTCGTCCATCACCCCGTTCTGCTCGCCCTTCAGCCAGTGGTCCCACCAGCGCACCGCCTCCTGCAGGAAGCCGATCGCCGGGCCTGGAGTGCCGTCTTCCGGGTAGTCGTGCGCCCACGGCCCGATGAGCCCCTTGGCCGGGCCCTGGTAGCCAGTCAGCACCCGCAGGATGGCGTTGCGGTAGGAGTCGGCCCAGCCGCCCACCATGTACACCGGGCAGGTGATCGCGCTGAAGTCCTCGCACACCGAGCCCTGCCGCCAGAACTCATCCCGGCGCTGGTGCGCCAGCCAGGCATGGATGTACGGCGGGGTCTGGTCAAGCCGCTCATGCCAGGTACGCCGCCAGGCGTCGCCGACGACGGCGGGATCGGGCGGCAGCGCGTTGTAGGCCAGCATGGTGGACGCCCACGGCAGCGCGGTCCAGGCCAGCAGGCAGCCGCCCATGTAGTGCACGTCGTCGGCATACCGGTCGTCGGTGGATGCGACGCTGATGATCGCGCCGAGCTCCGGCGGCCGGAGCGCGGCGATCTGCAGTGCGTTGAACCCGCCCCAGGACTTGCCGATGATGCCGACCGTGCCGCTGCACCAGGGCTGGCTCGCCAGCCAGCGGATCACCTCGACCCCGTCCTGCTGCTCGAGCGGCAGGTACTCGTCCTGCAGGATCCCGTCAGAGTCGCCGGTGCCGCGGATGTCGACTCGCGCCGATGCGTAGCCGTGCCCGGCGAAGTAGTGGTGGATTGGCGCGTCGCGCAGCACCAGGCCGTCGTTCTTCCGGTACGGCACATACTCCAGGATGGCCGGGACCGGCGCGTCCTCGGCATCCTCTGGCAGCCAGATGCGCGCTGCCAGCCGGCAGCCGTCCGGCATCGGGATCCACACGTGCTTGATCATCCGCACAGCACGCGGGAACTCGGTACGCACCGACACCGAAGCTGCCTCGCTAGCGGACGAAGTACCAGTTCTCCGGGTAGATGTTGCCGAGCGGATCCTGCGGGAAGACGCCGCCCAGCTTGCTGTTCACCGCGGAGATCTGCGTGTCCAGCTGCGGCATCCACAGCACAGGGAGCTGCTTGGCCAGGTAGTTCTCGTACGAGTACAGCGCCGGATAGCCGCCGGACGGCAGCTTGTTGATCAGCGAGTTGGCCGTCGTGCTGCTGTACAGGCCGCCGTTGTCGACGCCCTTGGAAGCGAACAGCACGCTGCCGTCCGGGTCGTTGTAGCCGGGATCGAAATACCAGCCCTGCCCGTAGTAGTTCAGCTGCCAGCAGCTGCTCTTGGTGCACGGGATGTCATCCGCCACCACGGTGCTGAACGGCGCGCCGTGCAGCGACAACTGGATGCCCGCCTGGGAGAAGGTCGACTCCAGCGCCGCGACCTCCTCGTTCACGGCCTGCACGCCGGTGGAGTACTCAAGCGAGAGTGACAGCTTGGTGCCTGCGGCGATCCCCGGCCCGCACTCGGTAGCCGAAGAACCGGGCCGGGTGCAGA
This sequence comes from Streptosporangiaceae bacterium, assembly GCA_030039155.1. GTDB lineage: Bacteria > Actinomycetota > Actinomycetes > Streptosporangiales > Streptosporangiaceae > JOPF074. Next base: position 7,151 of record JASHQL010000542.1, read on the forward strand.
CGTCGGTGCCGCTCGGCACCACCTTCCAGCCGTGTGCGCTGAGCAGCGCGGTGGCCTGCTTGGGCGCGTACGGGTACGGGTTGTCCATCTGCTGCGGCGACACGAACTTGCTGGACGGCTCGAGCGGGACCGGCCCATAGGACGGATCCCCGTACCCGTGCAGGAACGCGCTGATGTAGCCGGACTGGTTGATCAGGTGTTGCATGGCCTGCCGGATGTACAGCTGCTTGAAGATCGGCCCGGCCTGCGGCGAGGCGAAGTTCATGCTGACGTAGGTGATGCCCCAGGCCGGCCAGGCCTGGACCTTGTATCCGTCGCTGGTGACCCTGGAGACCTCGGCGGCATCGTTGAACGGCAGGTAGCCATAGGAGATGCCGCCAGCCGACAGCAGCGAGTCGAACTCGGCAGCGTCGCTGGTGTAGCTGATGATCCGCAGGCCGTGCAGCGACCCGGTCGCCGGCCCCGAGTACTTGGTGTTGCGCACGTAGCTGGCGTCGCCGGTGGACGCCGCGTAACTGGTCAGCTTCCACGGCCCGTCTACCACCTGCCACAGCGGATTGGTCGCGTAGGTGGACAGATCCTTGTTCTGGTTGGCCAGGTACTGGTAGACGGCCTTGGCGCCGGCCGTCGTCAGGTCGTAGTTGCCGATCTTCCCGGTGGCTGATTCCTTGTCCCAGGCCTGCTGCGGGATCGGAATCAGCTGGCCGAGCTCGTTGTACAGCCAGGTGGTGCTGTAGTCGCCGGTGAAGGTGATGACGAACTTGCTCGGGCTGAGGATCTTGAACTCCGACACATTGTCCGGGATCTCACCCGGCACATAGCCCCACCAGTTCTCCTTGGAGACCTTGAGCAGGTCGAACCAGAACTGCACATCGCGGCTGGTCACCGGCGCTCCGTCGGACCAGCGGTACGGCTTCAGCTGGATGGTGGCGATGGTCTTGCCGCCGCTATGGGTCACGGTGGCCGGGTCGGCCAGGCTGTACTTGATGTCGAGGCCGACCGTGCCTGGGCCGCCGAACCAGTAAAGCGGCCGCCACATCAGGTACTCGGAGTACTCGATGTTGGCGCCGGTCGCGTATTCGTAGGACAGCATCGGGAAGATCCAGTTGAACTGGTCGCCAGGGGAAAGCGCGATCGTCGCCGTGCCGCCCTTCGCCCGGCCGCCGGTGCTGGTGGACTGGCCGCCACTGCAGGCCGCGAGCACCAGCAAGCAGCCGAGGCCGGCGATTGCCAGAGCCCGAGCGTGTTTCCTCGCCATATCCCACCACTCCGTGTTGCGGTGTGCTTCGCGTCGGCCGCCCGGTTCCGGGTGCTTTGTCGCAGGTATCGCTCGATGGTAGCCCGCAATGGTCACATTCCGGCATCGTTGCCTGGAATGCCAGGCGAGCGTGCGAGACCAACCGCTACGGCGCTGCGGACAGACCCGACGAGGCCAGGAACGTGTCCCGCACGGCTGGCCAGGCCGCGCTGAGCGGGTCTATCAGCTCGAAATGTCCGACGCCGGGCAGCAACGTGAGCGTCACCCGGTCACCGGCTGCCTCGGCGGCCGCC
>JASHQL010000543.1 GCA_030039155.1 Streptosporangiaceae bacterium
CTGCCGCCGGGCAAGGCGCCGACCCGCGCGCAGTGGAGCCGGGCCGCGCGAAGCTGGCAGCGCCGGATCGACGACAAGATCGCCGAGTTGCAGGCGCTGTCGAGCACGCTGGGCAGCTGCATCGGCTGCGGCTGCCTGTCGCTGCGCAGGTGCGCGCTGTACAACCCGGACGACGTGGCGGCGCAGCACGGCGCAGGCGCGCGCTGGCTGCTCGGCGACGACCCGCCAGACCCCGCGTGATTCAGCCTGATTTCAGCCTGCTTCAGGGTGAATCAGGGTGAGCCAGCCGGGCCAGCCTCAGCCAGGCTCAAGCCAGGCTCAGCATCTGGTGATCATGGAGTCCATCCGGCTATCACCGGCTGAAGCCCATGATCACCCGGTTGGCGAGCCGCTCGCGCGGGCTGCCTTCGGCGCTATTTGACCAGGATGACCGAAATCAGCGCGGCGACCGGCACCAGCAAGATCGCGACGGCCGGCCAGTCCCAGCGCGACTCAAGCGTGCCGGTCAGGCCGGCCGAGCTGTCATCCTCGGAATCCTTGGCGGGCTCGGCAGAGCCAGCGGCCGCAGCGGCGTCAGCCCCGTGGCCGCCGTCGGTACCGGCCGCGCGCAGCCCGGCGGCGCTGCCGTCGCCGCCGGCCTTGCCGTTCGCGCTCGGCACGTCTGCGCCGGGCAGCAGGTCGGCGCCGGTGCTGCCGTCGGTCACCCCGCCGTCGACCCGGCCGACCTCGGCCGCCTGGGCCTTGTGCGCGTCCTCGACCAGCCTGGCCAGCTCCTCGGCCATGATGTGGCCGGTGTGCTGCCTGGCCAGCGCCTGCGCCTCGTCCGGCATCCGGCGGCTGGTGAAGCGCTTGGAGGTCCTGGGGTTGGCGGCCCTTAGCCGGCTCCGGCGAGACGAGTAAAGCGCCCAGCTATAGAAGGTCCTGTCCTTTTTACCTGGCCTGCCGCAGACGATCTCCACCGAGTCGCCGAGGTAGACGCCCTTCACCCGGCCGAAGGAGATCCGGTGGATGCGCAGCGGGTTATACATCGTGATGCCGTCGGCGTCGGTGAGCACCACCGGGCGGAACGCGCCCGCGTACATGGCCCCGGTGATCGCCAGCACCGCCACGCCGGCCTGCAGGTCGAACCAGGTCCGGCCCTGCACGGCCAGGTCGATCAGGTTGGCGAGCGCGAACACGACCCAGATCCACCACAGCACCAGCGGCGTGCCCATCCTGAACACCTTGGTGCCGTCAGGCCTGACCTTCCAGGCCGGGCCGGTCTGCTTGACCTGCAGGTTCGGCTGGCCGAATGCCGGCTGCCCAGGCCCGCCAGCCGGCGCGCGGTTACCGCGCGCCGGGTTCGCTGCCTTGCCAGCGGCCGGCTTACCAGCCGAGTTGCCGGCGGAGCCGCGAGAGGGCCCGGTGTCGCGGGGTGCCGAGTCGGGTGCTGACGCCACTTGAGATGAGCTCCGGTTTGTCCGCACGTGATCAAGCGGACCGCCGGTGGCCCGCTCGAATCACTGTATGTCACACCTGTCTAAGTCAGCTCACGGCTCGGCCACGGGCCAGCAACGGCCCAGCCTCAGAACGGCAACGGCAACGGCGCCGGGGCCGAGAGGCCGGGGCCGGGGAGGCCGTCAGCTCAGCAGCGCCTCTGGCAGGTCGTCTAACCGGACCGAGGCACCTGGCATGCCCTCGGCCAGGCCTGGGCCGCCGCCGTCAAGCACCGCGGTGAGCGCGGTGGCCACCATCAGCCTGACGCCGATGCCGATCGCGCGCTCGTCCACGTCGAAGGTGGACTGGTGGATGTCGAAATCGTCGGCGGAGCCTGGCCTGCGGGTGCCGAGCCTGGCCAGCGCGCCCGGAACGGACTCCAGGTACCAGGCGAAGTCCTCGCCGCCGAGGCTCTGCGGGGCCGGGGTGATCGAGTCAGGCCCGAGCACCCGGTCTGCCGCCGCCTCGAACATCGCGGTGCTGATCGCGTCGTTCACCGTGGGCGGCACGTACCGCTGGTAGGTGATGTCGGGCACCACGCCGTAGGCACTGGCCACCGACTCAAGCAGTGCCTTGACCAGATCCGGCGCCGCGTGCCAGGCGCTGTCGTCCAGGCAGCGCACCGTGCCTTCCACCATGCCGTCGTCCGGGATGGCGTTCGCCGCCGAGCCCGCGCTGACCTTGCCCCAGACCAGGCTGAGGCTGGACCGCGGGTCGACCCTGCGGGACAGCGCGGCGGGCAGCTCGGTGATGATCTTGCCGAGCGCGAACACCAGGTCGGCGGTGAGGTGCGGCCTGGCGGTGTGCCCGCCAGGGCCGGTGACCTTCACGGTCACCTTGTCGCAGGCGGCCGTGATCGGCCCGGTCCTGGTGCCGATCTTGCCGACGTCCAGCCGCGGGTCGCAGTGCAGCGCGAAAATCCGGCTGACCGAGGCGATGCCGCCGGCCGCCAGCACGTCCATGGCACCGCCGGAGATCTCCTCGGCGGGCTGGAAGATGAGCCTGACCCGGCCAGGCAGCAAGCCGCTGCTGGCCATTCTGGCCAGGTACAGCGCGGTGCCGAGCAGGATCGTGGTGTGCACGTCATGCCCGCAGGCGTGGCAGGCGCCGCGGTTGGTCGACCGGTACGGTACGTCCTTCTCGTCCTCGATCGGCAGCGCGTCCATGTCGGCGCGCAACGCGACGATGTCGCCATCGCCGCTGCCGATGTCCACGATCAGGCCGGTGCCCTTGGGCAGGATGGCCGGCCGCAGGCCCGCAGCCTCCAGCCGGAGCGCCACCCGCCTGGTGGTCCGGTACTCGTGGTAACCGGTCTCCGGGTGCGCATGCAGGTCGCGCCTGAAATCGATCAGGTCGGCCTCATGCGCGGCCAGGAAGGCATCGAGCTCGCCGTCCAGGTCATGCTCGGCCATCGCCGGCCTCCCTGTGCTGCAGCGTGTCCATGTCGTCCTCGAACTCACTCCAGTCCGTTTGCAGGCTGGCACCAGTTCCGGCACGCAGCCTGCGATCACACCGGTCCGGTTCCGCCCTTAGCTACCCTGCGCAGAACCGCTATGCATGTGAATCCCCGAATGCCTGGACCTGCGTCCGCATGCGACCAGTACTGCACCACAAGCTCAGCGAGACGCCAATCCAGCGCCCCTATGGCGGGTCAGAAACTCAGCTGAGTAATCTGCCTGCACTGGGCAGCATCGTAGCGCGCGGGCCCGCTGCAATTGCTCAACTTGGCAGATTGTCAGTACGCCTCAGCCGGGTGGTAAGTACCCCAGACCTGGCGAAGCGCGTCGCACACTTCGCCCACCGTGGCCAGCTCCCGCAGCGCCTCACGCAGCGGGATCAGCACGTTGTCGCTGCCCTCGGCGGCCAGCTTGAGCTCGCCAAGCCGCTTGGTCACCGCTGCCGAGTCGCGCCGCGCCCGCAGCTCGGCGAGCCGGCCTGCCTGCTGCTGCTCGATCGCGGGATCGACCCGCAGCGGCTCGTACGGCTCGTCGTCGTCGATGGTGAACCCGTTGACGCCGACCACGATCCGCTCGCGCGCGTCGATCTGCCTGGCGATCCGGTAGGCCGACCGCTCGATCTCGGCCTTCTGGAAGCCCTGCTCGATGGCGGCGACCGCACCGCCGAAGTCCGCGACCTTCGCCATCAGCGCCTCGGCTTCGGCCTCGACATCGCTGGTCAGCGACTCGATGGCATAGGAGCCGGCCAGCGGGTCCACGGTCGCGGTCAGGTCGGTCTCGTAGGCGAGCACCTGCTGGGTGCGCAGCGCCAGCCTGGCCGCCTTCTCCGACGGCAGCGCGATCGCCTCGTCATAGGAGTTGGTGTGCAGCGACTGGGTGCCGCCGAGCACCGCGGCCAGCGCCTGCAGCGTCACCCTGGCCAGGTTCACCTCCGGCTGCTGCGCGGTGAGCTGCACCCCGGCCGTCTGGGTGTGGAACCGCAGCATCTGCGAGCGCGGGTCCTTCGCGCCGAACTGGTCGCGCATGATCCTGGCCCACATTCGCCTGGCCGCGCGGAATTTGGCGACCTCCTCCAGCAGCGTGGTGCGGGCCACGAAAAAGAACGAAAGCCGCGGCGCGAAATCATCAACTGCCAGGCCGGATTGCAGCGCCGCGCGCACATATTCCACCCCGTCGGCGAGCGTGAACGCGATTTCCTGGGCCGGCGTGGCACCGGCTTCCGCCATGTGATAGCCGGAGATCGAGATCGTGTTCCACCGCGGTATGTGCTGCCCGCAGTAGGCGAAGGTGTCGGCGACCAGGCGCAGTGACGGCTGCGGCGGATAGATGTAAGTGCCGCGGGCGATGTACTCCTTGAGAATGTCGTTCTGAATCGTGCCGGAGATCCGGTCGGCGCTGATGCCCTGCTCCTCGGCGACCAGCTGGTAGAGCAGCAGCAGCACCGCGGCCGGCGCGTTGATCGTCATCGAGGTGGAGACCTCGCCGAGCGGGATGCCGTCGAGCAGCAGCCGCATGTCCTCGAGCGAGTCGATGGCCACGCCGACCTTGCCGACCTCACCGGCGGCCTGCGGCGCGTCCGAGTCGAAGCCCATCTGGGTGGGCAGGTCGAAGGCCACCGACAGGCCGGTGGTGCCGGCCGCGATCAGCTGGTGATAGCGGCGGTTGGAATCGGCGGCAGTGGAAAAGCCGGCGTACTGGCGCATCGTCCACGGCTTGCGCAGGTACATCGTCGGGTAGACGCCGCGGGTGAACGGATACTCGCCCGGCGATCCCAGATCGGTTGCCGGGTCCAGATTCCGCACATCCGCCGGCCCGTAGACGGGCTGAATTGGCTCGCCAGACTCCGACATTCGGCTCATGCATCAAGCGTAAGGTCCGCCCGGCGGGACGGGCCTTGTGACGTCGGCCACGATCGCGCGGCCCCGGAAAGGCTGCCGGGCCAAGCCTTTGCGCTTCCTTGAGCGCAGAGACACCTTCGATCGGCCCAGCTCAATCTGATATGCGGCTGATACGACCAGATTATGGCGGGCTTACCGCCGCACCCGTGTGGGCAACGTCACAAGGCGTGACTCAGTAACTACAAGAGCGCGCATAAGCTGCTCCGCACCGCTAGCACAGCGACTACGTTCAGTGCTAGTGCCATTACGGACGGGAACGAGGATCTTGATGGGGCATCTCCCTGCCAAGGCTGCTCTTGCCCTGGCGACTGCCGGCGCCGTGGCCGCGCTTGCCGTGCCGCCGGCCGGCGCCGCTCAGCCCAGGGTCCCTGACCGGCGCACCGTCGGCGGTGTCGAGATGGCCAGCAGGGGCATCGTGGTGCACTACCCGAACCGGCGCGCGCCCAGGCTGCCCGCCGTGCCTGCGTCCGCCTACGTCATCGCGGACGCCGGCACCGGCCAGGTGCTCGCGGCCAAGGACGCGCATGGCAGGTTCCCGCCGGCCAGCACGCTGAAGGTGCTCACCGCGATCACGCTGATCCCGCTGCTGAACCCCGACGCCATGGTCAAGGCAACCCGGCAGGCCGCCGACACCGAGCCGAACGACGCCGGCCTGATCGCCGGCCGCAGCTACCAGGTGGCCCAGCTGTTCCGCGCGCTGCTGCTGATCTCGGCGAACGACGCGGCGGTGGCGCTGACCCAGGCCACCGGCTCGCTGCGGCACGGCATGGCGCTGATTAACGCGGAGGCACACCGCCTGCAGGCCTACGACGTGGTGGCCAAGGTGCCGAACGGCTTGCCGGCCGCGGGCCAGGTCGTCTCGGCCTATGACGAGGCGCTGATCGCCAGGCAGGCGCTGCGGACGCCGGCCTTCATGAAGTACGACCAGACCCTGCAGGCCAGGTTCGAGGTGAAGCCGCACCACTGGGAGACCCTGTTCAACCAGAACTACCTGCTCACCAGGTACCGCGGCGGCATCGGCGGCAAGATCGGCTGGACCGTCCGGGCCGAGGCGACCTACATCGGCCTGGCCAGGCGCGGCGGCAGGACGCTCATCGTCACGATCCTGCACTGCACGCCGCTGCAGGAGATCACCTCGGCGGAGCGCCTGCTGAACTGGGGCTTCAAGATGGACGGCAAGGTCAAGCCGGTCGGCGTGCTGGTCCCGCCACTGTCCACCACGGCAACGGCCAGCCAGGCGGCG
>JASHQL010000006.1 GCA_030039155.1 Streptosporangiaceae bacterium
GCAGCTCGGGGAACGCGGCGACGGTCACGGTGGAGGTGTCGCTGAATAACCCGAAGGCGGCCGGGGCGCTGAACCAGGCGCCGGTCGAGGTGACGATCACCACCGCGTCGGCGAGCAGCGCGCTGGTGGTGCCGGTCACCGCGCTGCTAGCCCAGAGCAGCGGGGGGTACGCGGTCGAGGTGATCGGCGCTGCCGGCCGGCACCACCTGGTCGCGGTGGCGCCGGGGCTGTTCGATGACGCCGCGGGCCTGGTCCAGGTGACCGGGAACCTGGCCCCCGGGCAGAAAGTCGTGGTGCCGGCCACATGAGCGCGGCCACGCCCGCGCCGCCGCACGCGGCCCGTCACGCACCCGGGCGGCGGCCCGAGCCCAGCCCGGGTGACCGGCCCGGCCCGGTCCTGGAACTGGCGCGGGTAACTAAGACTTACCCGGGCTCGCCGCCGGTGCCGGCGCTGCGCGGGGTCAGCTTCGCCGTCGCCCACGGCGAACTGGTTGCGGTGGCCGGCCCGTCCGGGTCGGGCAAATCCACGCTGCTGCACCTGATGGGCACGCTGGACAAGCCCACCACCGGCGATGTGCGGGTCACCGGCCTGGACGTGGCCGACCTACCGGACCGGGAGCTGTCCGGGCTGCGGGCCGCCGCCATCGGGTTCGTCTTCCAGCAGTATTTCCTCAACGAGCACGCCACCGCGCTGGACAACGTGGCCGACGCCCTGCTGTACGCCGGCGTGGGAGCGGCCGGGCGGCGCCGCGGCGCCGCGGCGGCGCTGGCCCAGGTGGGCCTGGGCCACAAGCTGGCTTCCCGGCCGACCCAGCTGTCGGGCGGGGAACGGCAGCGGGTGGCGATCGCCCGCGCGCTGGCCGGCCACCCCGCGATCGTGCTGGCCGACGAGCCCACCGGCAACCTCGACTCCACGACCGGCGAGTCCATTCTCAACCTGCTGGAGGAGCTCAACGCCGACGGGGCCACGATCATCGTGGTCACCCACGACCAGGCCATCGCCGCCCGGATGCCCCGCCAGATCACCATGCTCGACGGCCAGATCACCGCCGACACCGGTGCCCTGCCACCCGTCGTGCCGGCCCAGGCCCGCCCCGGCCAGCCTCAATCCACCGCAGGAGCCCCGGCCATGACCACCACCGCCAGTGCCACCGCGGCCGCCCGGCCCCTTTCCCCGGTCCGGCTGCGCCTAGCCGACCTGGCCCGCCTGGCCGCCGTCGGGCTGCGGGCCAGGAAACTGCGCGCCAGCTTGTCCGCGCTGGGGATCGCGATCGGGGTCGCGGCGATCGTGGCGGTGCTGGGCCTGTCCGCGTCCTCCTCCGCCGCGCTGCAGGCCGAGATCAGCCAGCTCGGCACCAACCTGCTCACCGTCCAAAACGGCCAGGGCCTGACCGGCGGCACCGCCGAACTCCCCATCCAGGCCCCGGCGATGACCGGCCGGCTGCCCGGCGTCACCAGCGTCCAGTCCACCGCCACCATCACCGGCTTCAACGCCAACGGCGTCAATGCCTACCGCACCCCGCTGATCAACCCGGTCAACACCAACGGCCTGCGGGTCGACGCTGCCAGCCTCGGCCTGCTACCCGCGGCCGGCACCTCAATCGCCCGGGGCGAGTTCTTCAACGCCGCCACCGCCCGCCAGCCGGTCTGCGTGCTCGGCGCCGCCGCAGCCGCCTACCTGGGCATCGACCGGATCTGGCCCGGCGAGAAGATCTGGATCACCCAGCCCGGCACCAGCGGCATGTGGTTCTACATCGCCGGGATCCTCAAGCCCGACATCCTGGCCCCCGGAATCGACTTCAGCGTCCTGGTCGGCTACCCGGCTGCTGAGACCTACCTCAGCCTCGACGGGAACCCGTCCACCATCTACGTCCGCGCCCAGACCAGCCAGGTCAACGCCGTGGACAACCTGCTCGCCGCGCAGGCCAACCCGCAGTACCCCGACCAGGTCCAGGTGTCCCAGCCCTCGTCCGCGCTGACCGCCCAGCTCGACGCCGCCGGCGCGTTCAACACCCTGTTCCTTGGCCTGGGCGTAGTCGCGCTGCTGGTCGGCGCGGTCGGAGTGGCCAACATCATGATCATCTCCGTCCTCGAGCGCCGCAGCGAGATCGGGCTGCGCCGGGCCTTCGGGTCCACCAGAGGCCAGATCCGCGTCCAGTTCCTGGCCGAAGCCATCCTGCTCGCCCTGCTCGGCGGCGCGGCCGGGGTCGGCGCCGGGATCGTGGCCACGGCCATCTACGCCCACGCCAAGAACTGGGCCACCGTCATACCCCCAGAAGCCTGGGCCGGCGGTCTGGCCGCCGCCGTCCTCATCGGCGCCCTCGCCGGGCTGCTGCCTGCGCTCAAGGCCGCGCGCCTCTCCCCAACCCAGGCGCTGTGGTCCCTATGACCGTTGTCCCAGCCTCCTGCCGCAGCAGGCCTGATCGCGCTCTTTTCCTGGCTACAGCCAGGCGATGCCCGGCAACCTGGCCACCTCCGCTTGAGGGTGCCCGAGCCGCGCCGATCATCCAGAACGGAGCGGCTCCGCGGGGAGCACTGTCATGATCGCTCGCCGCGCCGAACGGCGGCTCGGCGCGCGTTATCAAGGCCTACGCACAGTTCCGGATCCTGATTGCGACCGAGCGGCTCGGCTGCCAGACCGTATGTTTATGCATCTCTAGCGCTGGACGCGAACGTCCTGTTCTGCCGCACCCAGTGTCGGCCGTGATCTCGCTGTTCGGGCTGGACGGCATGTCGCCCATGACTCGGCCGCGGTGCTCGAATGATTGAAAAGTCGATGACAGACTGACCGCCGAGGTTTGCGACCCAGACCTGGGTGCCGTCGGGGGCGATGGCTTCGGGATCGCTGAGCTGGTGTGAGCATGACCCGCGGTTCCTGGGCACGGTCGATTGTGTTCTGGCGCCAAGTCGCCGTCGACGCGGCGGCAGAACACACTGTTGGCATTCTGGCGCTTGGACTTCACTTGGGCTGTGACTCATCCCCATGGGCGGCGGCTAGCGCGGCTGCGCATGGGTGCGCTGCATCTTTCGTTGGGTGTATCCACTACATGCCGATCGCGCACAGTTTACGGTGACGGGGAGAAGTCGTTCCAGCCGGCAGGCTGGCCTTTGGGGGGATCGGTGAGAGTGGCTCCGAACCGCGTCGCTCTGGTGTTCGCTTTCCTTGCTGGCGGAGCGGTGTTGATGCTCCCGCCTGGCGGGCCAGCCAACGCGTCTGCGGCCGCCAAGTCGACGTTGACCATCTTGACTGGCGTGTCGTGTACCGGACGGACTGCTTGTACCGCGGTCGGATACTCCGACACGGATCCTCCGAAGTTGACGACGCTGGCCGAGCGGTGGAACGGCAGGAAGTGGGCGATCGAGCGCACGCCCAGTCAACGCGGTATCGCACAACTGAACGGTGTGTCGTGCGCTGCCCGGAAGGCGTGCATGGCTGCCGGGCAAACCGAGACTCCCGACTTGCCATCGCTTGTCGAGCGGTGGAACGGCAGGAAGTGGGCGATCCAGCGCAGTCCTGAGCGCAACTCGTCCGCCGGAATCATCCTCTACGGCGTGTCATGCTCGTCGCCGGCTGCGTGCACCGCTGTCGGCCTGGGCGGCTCGCCCCCGGGCGGACAGTTCCCGGCTTCGCTGGCCCTGAGGTGGAACGGCAAGAAGTGGTCAATCCAGCACGTGCCCTACCAGTCCGTCCCAAGCGGCGGCACCTACCTGAGCGCCGTGTCCTGCGCTTCGCAAAGATCATGCACCGCAGTCGGGTTCGTCGGGAACACCGAGATCGCCGAGGGCCAGGTTCCGCTAGCGGTGAGGTGGAACGGCAGGAAATGGGCAGTTAAGCTCACGCCGATCCCGGCCGACACGAACAATACGAACCTGAACGGCGTGTCATGCGTGTCGCCGGATGCGTGCACTGCCGTCGGGTATGCCGCGAATTCCTCAGGCGTGGGCACCATAACGCTGGCTGAGAAGTGGAACGGCAAGAAGTGGTCAATTCAGCCGACGCCCAACCCCGGCGACCTCGGCGACGAAGCCACCCTCGATGCCGTTTCGTGCGCCTCGCGGAAGGCGTGCACGGCTGTCGGGGATTACTACAACCCCGTCACCTCAGCCACCGAATCGCTGGCCGAGAGTTGGAACGGCAAGAAGTGGACAATCCAGGACTCGTATAACCCGCCCGGCCACGGGGTCTATCTGTATGCCGTGTCATGCGCGTCGCCGACCACCTGCACTGCGGTCGGCCGCGCCTTCGCTGGCACCGTCTCCGGCTGGACATCCCTGGCCGAAAGGTGGAACGGGACGAAATGGACGCGGCAGCCCACGCCCAACCCCTAACTCCCGGCTGACTGCAGCGCGCGTCGGGCGACCTCACCCCTCGCAACGTCCGGATCTGCCGCCGATCGCGCGATTGGTGCCCTGGCAGACGCCAGCCGATTGGGCGCTCATGTACTAGCCGCGTTGCTGTTGAGCGTCCACAGAGTCGACATCGGCCAGGCGCGGAGGCGCTCTCCGAATGGAAGTGGCTGTCCTCCGGCGTATAGCACGATGCCGGCTATCAGCTGCTCGCCGAGCCGCCGACCGAGTCGCTGGATGCCGCGGAAGTCCTCGGATCGGACGGTCTCTGCCGCCTTGATCTCGCAGGCGATGACTTCGCCCGAAGCCGCCTCGAGCACTGCATCGACCTCATAGTCATCTCGGTCGTGATAGTGGTACAGCCGGACGGGCAGGTCTGCAGCGCCGACCTGGCGGGCGAGTTCGCCGAGCACGAAGGTCTCGAGTAGCGGCCCCACGGGTGCAGTGGGTTGGCGGGCGCGGTGCAGGCTCATCCCGGTCAGGTGGGCGGCCAATCCGGAGTCGGTGAGTACCAGCTTTGGCGTGACGACAGCTCGGGTGGCGAGGTTGCTGGACCAGGCGGGGATACGTCGGGTGATGAACATCAAGTCGAGCAAATCCAGGTATCGCTTGACGGTGCTCGCCGGGACCTGCAGGCGGCTGGCCATGGATGCTGGCACTGCGAGCGAGCCGGTTGACGCGGCGATCAAGTTGACCAGGCGGCGCATGTCAGCTGGCCTCTCGATGTCCGTGAACTGTCTTATGTCGCGGTTGACGACGTCGGATATGTAGGACTCGAAGAAGCGCGCCCGTCGGCCAGGATCAGTCCGGTGCACGGCTTCGGGGTAACCCCCTCGTAGCGCCCGCTCGAGGTAATCGTTGCGTCGGAGGTCCGATGCAGCTACGTGAGCGGGCGCACCGTTCTGGAATAGTGCGGTGACGAAACCGTCAGCAGACCGGTCTATCTCGCCCTGGGACAGGGGGAAGAGTTCGATGGTCTCTGAGCGCCCAGGTAGCAGATCGGGGATGTCGCGCAAACCGCTCAGCCGAGCCGAACCGGTCAGCAGAAACTGCCCAGGGCGGGGGTCGATATCGACCGCGTGCTTGATAGCCAGGAACAGATCCGGCACACGTTGCACTTCGTCTATGACCAAGAGGCCGTCGTGGCGCACGAAAAACGCTGGATCGGCCTCCGCGGCGGCACGAACAGGTGCCTCGTCGAGAAAGCGCAGCTCCGCGCCTGGGAAGTCAGCCATGACTAGCCGGGCCAGTGTGCTTTTACCTGTCTGCCGGGCGCCGTTGACAACCACGACGCGAGTGTCGCCAAGCGCGGCTCCGACAGCCGCCTGAGCGTGGCGGGGTATGAGCCCGGCCCCAGGTTCCATGCAGAGGACCCTACC
>JASHQL010000544.1 GCA_030039155.1 Streptosporangiaceae bacterium
ATGCCGAGGCCAAGCAGCAGCATCGGGCCGAGCACGCCGGACAGGTAGCTGGTGCCGGCCGACAACTGGCTGAGCCAGGTCATGCCGGCGACCACCGGGATCAGGCCCGCGATCAGCAGGCGCTTGGCGCCGAGCCGCGGCACCAGCCGTGGCGCCAGCCGTGAGGTGGCGAACAGCCCGCCGGTCATCGGGATGAAGGCGACCCCTGCCTCCAGCGGGCTGAAGCCGAGCACCTCCTGGGTGAACTGGGTGAGGAAGAAGAACATCCCGAACATGCCGCCGACCAGCAGCAGCCTGGCCAGATAGGAAGCCGCCCTGCTGCGGTCGCGCAGCAGCCACAGCGGGGTGATCGGCTGCGCGGTCCTCGCCTCGGTGACCAGGAACAGGCCGAGCAGCAGCACCGCGGCCGCGAAGGCACCGACCGTGACCGCGGCGGACCAGCCGGCCGAGGCCGCGTGGATGAAGCCGTAGACCAGCGCGGCCATCCCGGCCGTGGACGTCAGCGCACCGGCGAGGTCGAACTGGCCTGGCCTGCGCTCGCCGCTGGCCAGCAGCCTCGGCGCGATCAGCAGCACCGCGATGCCGACCGGCACGTTGATGAAGAACACCCAGCGCCAGGTTGCCCACTGGGTGATCACGCCGCCGAGCACCAGGCCGAGCGACGCGCCGCCCATGGTGACCGCGGTGAAGATGCCGAGCGCGCGGACCCGCTCGCGGCCGTCGGGGAAGCTGCCCACGATGGTGGCGAGCACCGCGGGCGAGGCGATCGCGCCGCCCGCGCCCTGCACGGCACGGGCGGCAAGCAACAGCCCGGCCGAGGTGGCCAGGCCGCCGGCCAGCGAGGCGGCGGTGAAGATGGCGATGCCGGCCAGGAAGACCTGGCGCCTGCCGAGGATGTCGCCGATCCGGCCGCCGAACAGCAGCAGGCCGCCGAATGTCAGCGCGTAGGCGTTCAGCACCCAGGACAGGCTGGTCGCGGACAGGTGCAGTCCGGCGGCCATCGACGGCAGCGCGATGTTCACCACCGTCATGTCGAGAACGATCATGAGCTGTGCGCAGAGCACGACCGCAAGCGTGATGTTGCGCCGGTCACGCTGCTGCACCGAGCGGGTGCCAAGTGCTTGGCCGGGCCGCGTCACAGTGGTTGCAGGCATGGTTCCTTCCAGGAATGTCGCAGCGAGCGGAGCGCGGGCGGCGTCGTTCGCCGGTAACGGGCTGCCGGCTGCGCCGCCTCGCACGTGCGGACCACTGGCCGGGTGGCCCGCGAGACTGGATCTGAGCTATGCTCTATTCGGAGGATCCCTCCGGTAACTACTATACGGAGGCACCCTCCGCTTTGCAAGTTGAATTGGAGCCGTGATGACCGGCACTGGACGCTTGACCCAGTCGGAGGGCTCCGGGGGGTCGTCCCCCCGGGCAGGCACTCCGGCGGGTTCCGGAGTGACATCGCTCCGGAACATCACCGCCGCACCGCCGATGCGCGCTGACGCGCGGCGGAACTACGACCGGCTGATCGCCGCGGCGACCGCCGTCTTCGCCGAGCGCGGCGCGGACGACGTGTCGCTCGAGGAGATCGCGCGCCGGGCCGAGGTCGGCATCGGCACGCTGTACCGGCACTTCCCGTCCAGGCAGTCGCTGCTCGAGGCGGTCTATGCCGATCAGGTCGAGGGGCTTGAGCTGCTCGCGGCCAAGCTGCTGACCGCCGAGTCGCCGAAGGCGGCCCTGGCGGAGTGGCTGCGCGCCATGGTGCAGTTCGGCCGGACCAAGCGCAGCCTGAGTGCCGCCCTGGTGGAGATGATCGGCAAGGAGTCAGAACTGCTCTCGTCTTGCGCGGCAGTGCTGCGGACCAGCCTCGGGGCGCTGCTCGAGCGAGCGCAGCAGGCAGGTGAGGTGCGGCAAGACGTGCAGGCCGCCGACCTGCTCAGGCTGGCGCACGCGCTGATCCTGGCCGCAGACTGGTACGCCGGCGACACCAGCCAGGCCGACCGCATGCTCGGCCTGCTGATGGACGGGCTGACCACACGGCCGGCCGACTGACTCAGGACGTAATCGGACTTCGCGGCGTAAGCGTCTCATCAACTGCGGGCGGTGTCCGCGACCACGCCGAGATGCTGGAGGTCCGTCGTCCCATGAGCAACACCACCATCACCGCAGGCCATGTGGCGCCGGCTGTCGAGGCGCTGACCGATGCGGCCACCATCGCGGTGGATGCATCCGCTGGCAACGACTTCCGGGTGACGATCTCGGCAAGCCGCACCATGGCCAACCCGACGGGGGCGGTCGACGGGCAGCGCATCACCTTCCACGTCACCCAGGGCGGCGGCGGCGGGTTCACCCTGACCTGGCAGAGCAAGTACAACTTCGGCGCGGCCGGCCAGCCCGCGCTGTCGACCACGAGCGGCGCGACCGACGTGCTCGGCTTCATCTACAACGCCGCCATCGGCGGCTGGCTCTATGTCGGCGCGGCGTTCGGCTTCTAGCCCCGCCGCGCGCTAGCTGAGCTTGACTTCCTTCCAGGTCGCGCGCGTCCCGCTCTTGGTGCAGAACCAGAGCCTGCCCCCCTTGTCCGCGTACAGCGAGCCCTGCGTGCCGCTGGCCGGGTGGCTGGCGCTCTTGCCTGGCGTCAGCTGAATCTGCCCGGCCGGGCCGGCGAACGCGCCGCCGACGCCGCTGCCGGTGTTCGCCGCGACCAGCACCGCGCCGCTGCTGGCCACGCTCACATCGATGACGCTCGGCGCGCTCGCCTCGTCGTCGCTGAGCAGCTCGGCAGCGGGCCCGGCTGCCGCGTCCTCGCGCACCGGGC
>JASHQL010000545.1 GCA_030039155.1 Streptosporangiaceae bacterium
AGCTGCAGGACTGGGGAGCCAGCCAGCACACGGCACGCACGGCCGCCGAGATCGGGCTGGCCTGCTTCTACGCCGGGCAGGCCACCGCGAACGACGACCCGAGCGTGCTGGCGCGGCACGTGCGGCGCGCATTCGACCGGCTCGGTAGCTGAAGCCGGCCAGGGCCGGCTGCCGCCCGCCCGGGCCGGCGGCGGCTGCGGAAAATCGCTGGCAGGCGGCAGGGCGCGCCCGGAAGATGGGCGGGTGAGCGACCCGGCAGCCAGCATGCGCGAGCACGACGCGTACGACCTGATCGAGGAACAGTTCAACGCCGAGCTTGACCGGTCGCTCGGCCCGGCCGGCCCGGACTCGCTGCTGCGATACGTGGCGGAGATGGCCCTGGCTCCAGGGTCGGTGGCCGTGGACGTCGGCTGCGGCGAGGGCGAGTACGCCATCGAACTCGCCGGCCGGTTCGGCTTCCAGGTCACCGGCGTCGACCCGGTGCCGCGGTGCGTGCAGGCCGCGCGGCTCAGCGCGCCGCCCGGCTGCCAGGTCGGCTTCGCGGTCGGCACAGCGGGCCAGCTCCCGCTGCCCGGCGGATCGGCTGACCTGGTCTGGTGCCGCGACGTGCTGTGCCTGGTCGAGGACCTGGACGGCGCCTACCGTGAGTTCCGCCGTGTGCTGAAGCCTGGCGGCCGGGTGCTGGTGTACCAGATGTTCACCACCAGCCTGCTCGAGCCGGCCGAGGCGGCATTCCTGCTGCCGGTCATGGCCTGCTCGGCCTCCGCCATGCGCCCTGACCGCACCGAGGCGGCGATCGCCGCCGCCGGCCTTGCCATCGACAGCTGCGTGGTGCTCGGCAGTGAGTGGGGCGAGTACTTCCAGGAACACGTGCCGGAACACGCCGGTCAGTTGTTGCACGCCGCGCGGCTGCTGCGCGATCCTGACCGGTACATCGCCCGGTTCGGCAAGCAGAACTACGACATCAAACTGGGCGACTGCCTGTGGCACGTCTACCGCATGATCGGCAAGCTCAGCGGCCGCGTCTACCTGCTCTCCGCGCCCGGTCTAGCGCCGGATGCCGGTCAGTCATAGAAGGGTCAGCCGAGATGCCCGCCTGGTTGTGCGTCACCTGCGGCGTTCAGCAGCGCGACTCTGCCGAGCCGCCCGAAGTCTGCCCGATCTGCGCCGACGAGCGGCAGTACGTGGGCTGGGGCGGTCAGCGGTGGACCACGATGGCCGAGATAGCGGCCGATCATGCGCTGGAGGTGCGCGAGGAGGAGCCTGGCCTGTTCGGCGTCGGCATGCAGCCGGCCTACGCGATCGGGCAGCGTGCGCTGCTGGTGTGCACCCCGCACGGCAACGTGCTGTGGGACTGCACCTCGCTGCTGGACGACGCGGGCCTGGCCCGGATCGGGGAACTCGGCGGCATCGCCGCCATCTGCATATCGCACCCGCACTTCTATGCCGCCAGCGTCGAGTTCGCCGATGCCTTCGACGCGCGCATCCTGCTCCCGCGCGCCGACCAGGAGTGGATCCAGCGGCCGTCGCCGCGCATCGAGCTGTTCGAGGACGAGGCGGAACCGCTGCCAGGCCTGACCGTCGCCAGGATCGGCGGGCACTTCGACGGGGCGGCCGTGCTGCACTGGCCGGCCGGGTCGGACGGCCGCGGCGCGCTGCTCACCGGGGACACCATCACGGTCGTGCAGGACCGCGACTGGGTCGGCTTCATGTGGAGCTATCCGAACTACATCCCGCTGGACGAGGCAACCGTGCTGGAGATCGCCAGGCGCGCTGAGCGGTTCACCTTCGACCGCGTCTACGGAGGCTGGTGGGGGCGCGTCGTGGTGCAGGACGGAGCAGCCGCGGTACGCCGCTCGGCCGACCGGTACGTGGCCAGGTTGCACGGCGAGCGGCCGTAGCCGGCCGGGCCGGCCGCCACCTGCCGCACCGGCTCGGCCTGTCAGCCATCGGTGCGATCATGACCAGGTGACGTCATGGCAGGATATCGAACGAGCTGAGCCGGAATTCGCGCAGCGCGTGCGCGCGCTCTTCGACGCGCACCGGCACAAGACGATCGCGACCTTGCGCGCCGACGGGTCGCCCCGGATCTCCGGGATCGAGGCGGTCTTCGAGGACGGCGAGCTTGTCTTCGGCTCGATGCAGGCCGCGCGCAAGGGCGCTGACCTGCTTCGCGACCCGCGGTTCGCGCTGCACAGCGGCACCGTCGACCCGATCGAGGGCGCGGAGGCGCAGTGGCCGGGCGAGGCGAAGATCTCCGGCCTGGCCATCCCGTCACGGCCCGCCGCCGATGCGCCGGACGGCGACCGCTTCCTGACGGACATCACCGACGTGGTGCACACGCACCTGAATCAGGCGGCCACGATGCTCGTCGTGCAGTGGTGGACACCCGCGCACGGGCTGCAGCAGATCGAGCGCGGGTAAACGGTCAGCTCTCGCGTTCGGCCGCCCGGCCGGCGGCGAGCACGTCGGCCGTGACGTCGGCGGCGTTGCCGGCCACCCAGACGCCTGCCGCACGGCGAACGGGTTCAGTTGCCCGCCCGCGGCACCGCATCGGGCTGACCCTGATCACCAGCCGCGCGGCCGCCCGGATGATTCAGCCACGGAACCGGCGGCGTGGCCAGCGGCAGCGCGGCCAGTTGCAGCAACAGCAGCACGTTGTCATCGGCGGCGGTCTTGTTCATCCGCAGCCTGCCGCAGTGGGTGCACCGGTGAATGAGCACCCACCGGCGTTCGCCGCGTACCGTGACCGCGATCGGCTCCATGGCGCCGGGACAGTCGGCCTTCCGGTCGCCGGGGACGTTGCGATCAAGGTGCCTGGACCACAGGCAGTTCGGGCAGTGGTTCCGGTGCGAGGTGCCTGGCGCGTCTAGCGAGACATCGACGCCGCAGTGCCCGCACCTGAACGATCGAGGAAACGACAAGCCTGGTGGCCTTTCAGTCTGAGACCTGGGAGCTGGACAGACATTTCGCCTCCTCTCGCCTGCATCGGGCAGGTTCGGCCGGCTCCGGCCGACCGCAATCATCGTTGGCCGCGGCCGGCGATCCGTCAACCGCATTTCCGCCGCCCCGGCGACCGGCCACCGGCCGGATCCCGCCTGCCCCGGCGAGGCAGGACCCGGCCGTGCCCGGCCCGGCGCTGAGGCCGGCCGGGCCAGCCAGCATCAGATCGGCTGCGGATCGATGGCCGCGGAGCGGGCCGGATGCCGGGTCGACAACCGGATGGTCAGCCTGCCCTTGCTCATGTCCGCCACCCGCATGGCCCGGCTGGCGACGCTGCTCTCGTGGGTGACCAGCACCATCGTCAGGCCGTGCTCGCGCCACAGCTTCTCCAGCAGCGCCATGATGTCCTCGCGGGTGTCCTCGTCGAGGTTGCCGGTCGGCTCGTCCGCGAGCAGCACCTTGGGTTCCTTGACCAGGGCCCTGGCGATCGCCACCCGCTGCTGCTGCCCGCCGGACAGCTCCGAGGGCAGGTGCCGGGCGCGGTCCGACAGGCCGACGCTGTCCAGTGCCTGGGCGGTACGGCGGCGCCGTTCGGCCCAGCCGAGGCCGAGCGGGATCAGCGCCGCTTCCACGTTGTCGGCCGCGGTCAGCGTCTGCACCAGGTTGAACGTCTGGAAGACGAACCCGATGGAGCCGGCACGCAGCCGGGTCAGCTGCGCCTCGTGCAGCCTGGTCAGGTTCTGGCCGTCCAGCTCGATGGTGCCGGAGGTGGGGTGGTCAAGGCCGCCGAGCAGTTGCAGCAGCGTGGTCTTGCCGTGGCCGGTGCGGCCCTGGACCGCCAGCCAGTCGCCGTCCGGGATGGTCAGGTTCAGGTCCCGCACGGCCGGCACGGTGTGCCGCCCTTTCTGGTAGAGCCTGGTGACGTTGCTGAGCGTGTACATCTTGGTTGGCTCCTTTCAGTCCACTCGGGCCAGCGCGTCGGCGGGCCGCAGCCGGCTGATCCGCCAGCTGCCGAGCCCGCCGGACAGCAGGCCGCCCAGGATGGCAAGCAGCACGGCGAGCCCGATGACGCCGAGCGTGACCGACGCCGACCAGTGCACCGGGATGCTCTGGGTGGTGGCGCCGAGCGCGCCGTGCGGGCCGGCCGTGACCGGGCCGCCGCCGGCCGCCTGGGTGCTGAAGCCGCCGAAGTGCAGGCCGTTGTCGGTGCTGATGATCGCGGTCAGCTTCGGCGCGATCTTGTCGATGATCGCCGCCCCGGCCAGGCCGAGGCCGATGCCCGCCGCGCCGCCGATCAGGCCGGTGACCAGCGACTCGCCCATCACCTGGCCGATGATGCGCCGGCTCCGCCAGCCGATGGCCTTGAGCGTGCCGAACTCCCGTGCCCTGCGCGACACCGCAGACATGGTGAGCAGCCCGGCCAGCGCGAACGCGGCGATCAGCACCAGGATCGACAGCCAGCTGCCGAGGTCTCCGGCGAGCTTGGCGGCGCTGCCAAGCGAGCCGTTGATCTCGCTGGCCAGGCTGGCCGCCGTGGTCACCTTGGCGCTGGGCAGCAGCGCCTTGATCTCCCTGGTCACCGCCGAGATGTCGGAGGTGCTGGCGGTGGTGACGTAGATCGTGTTGACGTCGCCGGTGAGCTTGGCGCCGTCCGGGCCGAGCGTGCCGAGCGACTGCGCCAGGGTCAGCGGGATGTACACGTCAGGCGGGCTCGATCCCTGCGGCTGGCTGACGATCCCGATGATCTTGAACTTGTGCTTGGCGACCGTGACATCGTCGCCGACCTTGAGCTTGTTCGCCGTGGCGTACCCGGAGTCGACCACCGCCACCGAGGCGTCGGCGTCCGACGTGCTGAACGTGCGGCCGGAGGTCAGCCTGGCCGAGCTCAGCGGGCCGAGGTTGTCATGCCTCAGGTCGACGCCCTGCACGCTGAGGTCGGTCGGCGCGCTGGCCTGGCTCGAGCTGAGGGTGATCCTGGTGTCGTTCAGCGTGAGTCCGCCGGCCGCCGCCGTGACGTGCGCCAGTTTCTCGATCTTCGCGATGTCGGCGTAGCTGAGGATGCCAAAGCCGGACGACACCAGGTTGTCGATCGTCTGGTTCCCGGTCTTGCACTTGCCGTTGATGCACACCTTCGGCTGCTGGCCGGCGCCGCCGCCCTGGATCTCGATGTTGGTGTGCCGGTGCGATCCGCCCGACCCGGACGCCGGAGTTGCGGTGACGGTGATGTCGGTGCCCACCCCGTAGAGCGAGTGCAGCACGCTGGCCTGGGCGTTCTTCACGCCGGCGGCCGCCGCTGACACGGTGATCACCAGGCCGATGCCGAGCGCGAGCCCGAGCGCGATGACGACGGCCTGCCGGGCGCGCCTGCCCAGCTCGCGGCCCAGGTACCTGAAGAAGAACGAGCGGCCCCCGGCGTGCGCGGCCTGCCCGGCGGGCGGCGCGGCCTGGACCTCGGTATCAGCAGACATGTTGCTGCTCCTGTTCTGATCGGCTGTGCCCACAGTCGCCGAAGGCCGGTTGCAGGGCAGTTGCGCGCGGTGTAACCGCGGTGCAACCGCCGCCGCGGCACGGTCGGTATGAGCGGCGGCGAGATCATCATCGGGAATGGCGACGCCAAGATCGTGAGCCTGCAGGATCCAGCCAGCGGGTCCTCAGCAAGTGTTCGGCGTCGGCTGCTACCCGTAGGAGGTGAGCTGATGGCAGCGGGCAAGCAGAGCCCGCGGGCGGAGATCGGGAGGGACAAGCCGGTGCGTGTCCTGCTCGTCGAGGACGACGCGGAGCTGGCCGAGGCCATCGCCGTGGGCCTGCGGCGGGAACAGCTCGCCGTCGACGTCGCGCTGGACGGAACCAGCGGCCAGGAACGCGCGCTGTTCACCGCCTACGACGTGATCGTGCTGGACCGGGACCTGCCTGGGCGGCATGGCGACCAGGTCTGCGCCGAGCTGGCCGCGGCCGGCTGCCGCAGCCGGGTGCTGATGCTGACCGCTGCCGCGACGATCGAGGACCGGGTGGACGGGCTGAGCCTCGGCGCCGACGATTACCTGCCCAAGCCGTTCGCGTTCGCCGAGCTGGTGGCGCGGATCCGCGCCCTTGTCCGCCGCGCCCAGCCGGCCGTGCCGCCGGTGCTGACCATCGGGGACCTGTGCCTCGACCCGGCCCGGCGCAGCGCCCGCCGCGGCGGGCAGTTGCTCGACCTCGGCCCGAAGGAGTTCGGCGTGCTTGAACTGCTGCTCACCGCCCAGGGCCGGGTGGTCTCGGCCGAGGAACTGCTCGAGCGGGTCTGGGACGAGATGGCCGATCCGTTCAGCTCGGCGGTCAAGGTCACGATGAGCCGGCTGCGGCGCAAGCTGGGCGAGCCGCCGGTCATCGAGACGGTGGCGCAGGCGGGCTACCGGGTGCCGGTGTGAAGCCCTGGCCTGCCAGCGGGCAGCCGCGACGGCTGCCGCGGCGTACGATCCGGCTCCGGCTCACCGCGGTCTACGCGGTCCTGTTCCTGCTGTCCGGGGCCGGCGTGCTGGCCATCACCTACGTGCTGGTCCGGCACTACGCCGAGCCGGTGATGGCCAAGACGCACGTGCTTGCGAACAGCGGTCCGCAAGCCGCGCCCGGCTTCGGCGCCTCGGTGGCCGCGGGCGGCAGCAGCCGCGCGGTCTGCGTCACCGCCGGCGCGACGCATCCGCCGAGCCAGGCGGAGCTGTTCCGGTGCGCCGACTACTTCAGGTCGCAGACCGCGCGGCTGTCCGCGCAGGTGGTGCGGCAGCGGTCCGACTTCCTCAGCACCCTGCTCACCGACTCTGGCATCGCGCTGGCCGCGATGACGGTCGCCGCGCTCGGGCTCGGCTGGCTAGTGTCAGGGCGGGTGCTCAGCCCGCTGCGCACGATCACACGCAAGGCCAGGAACATCTCCGCGAGCAACCTGCACGAGCGGCTCTGCGTGGCCGGCCCGGACGACGAGCTGAAGGAGCTTGGCGACACCGTGGACGGGCTGCTGGCCCGGCTTGAAGGGTCGTTCGCCGCGCAGCGGCAGTTCGTCGCGAACGCCTCGCACGAGCTGCGGACCCCGCTGGCCAGGCAGCGGACCCTGGTCGAGGTCGCGCTGGCCGACCCGGACCGCAGCGCCGACTCGCTGGCGGCCGCGTGCCGGCGCGTGCTGGCGGCCGGGCAGCAGCAGGAGCGGCTGATCGAGGGACTGCTGACGCTCGCCCGCAGCCAGCGCGGCCTCGACCAGCTCGAGCCGGTGGACCTGGCCGCGCTGGCCGCCGAGGCGGTGGTCGCCAGGTCCGGCGACGCGCAGCAACGCGACATCCAGCTGACCATCGCGGCAAGCCCTGCGGTGTTCGACGGCGACGCGCGCCTCGCCGAGCGGCTGATCTCGAACCTGCTCGACAACGCGATCACCCACAACTGCCGCGGCGGCCAGGTCATGGTGCGCACCACCGCGGCCTTCGGACAGGCCGTGCTCACCGTCAGGAACACCGGGCCGGTGCTCCACCAGGACGAGCTGCCTGGCCTGTTCGAGCCGTTCTGCCACGGCGGCGAGGCCCGCACCGGGGCCGGCGACAGCCCTGGGCTCGGCCTGTCCATCGTCGGCGCGATCGCCGCCGCGCACGGCGCGAGCCTGCGCGCCTGCCCGCCGCCGGACGGCGGCCTGGAAATCGTGGTCAGGTTCCGTTGCCGCGGGGCTGCATGGCAACCTGGCCGCGCCGTCGCCGGCATTGCTTCCACATGAAGGGAACGACAAGCCCTCGGCCTGGCTAGCTCGCCGGCAGCACCTCGAATGCCGGGTGCCTGGCGGCAATCGCGCGGATCTCGTCGTCGGTTGAGTCGGGGCCGGTGCCCTCGAAGAACACCCCGACCTCCGCCTTCCAGCGCTTCAGGTACGCCCGCAGCACCGGCACCTTCTCGTCCTGGTCGAGTTCCCGGCCGCGGAAGCCCTCGGCGTGCCGGCCAAGGCGCAGTTCGCCGGTGCCCGCTGCCCGCAGGTTCCGCACCCACTGGGTCTCGCCGCGCGGCGCGACCAGGTACCTGCGTCCCTGGTAGCTCAGCAGGTTGACCGGGGTGGTACGCCACTGGCCGCTGGTCCGGCCCTTGACCGCGAGCACCCTCGATCCCAGCACGCTGACGCCGCGGCGGGTCAGGAACGCGACGCTCTGGTTGAAGACGTTACGGGTGAACCACCCAGGAGCGCGGTAGTGAGCGGGCATGGGGACCAGACTATCGGCCATGGACGGTGACGCCGGGCTGTCGGAAACGGGCACGCTGGCCCCCGCGTTGCGGCGAGAGTCGGCCGAGTCGCGGCGCCGCCGCCTGGTCGCCGCGCGCCGCCGGGCAACCGCGCTGCTGGCCGCGGCGACTGCGCTGTTCATCGGCGTGACGGTGGCCGGCGCGCACGGCACGTTCCTTGGCTACCTGCAGGCAGGCGCCGAGGCGGCCATGGTCGGCGGCGTGGCCGACTGGTTCGCGGTGACGGCGCTGTTCCGCAGGCCGCTCGGGCTGCCGATACCGCACACCGCGCTGCTGGTCGAGCGCAAGGATCAGTTCGCCGAGACGCTCGGCCAGTTCGTGCAGGAGAACTTCCTGAATGCCGATGTGCTGACCGAGCGGATCCGCGCGGTCCAGCTGGTTTCCCGGCTGTCCGACTGGCTCGCCGACAAGGCCAAC
This sequence comes from Streptosporangiaceae bacterium, assembly GCA_030039155.1. Taxonomy (GTDB): domain Bacteria; phylum Actinomycetota; class Actinomycetes; order Streptosporangiales; family Streptosporangiaceae; genus JOPF074. Next base: position 8,605 of record JASHQL010000545.1, read on the forward strand.
GCCGCGCGCATCGCGGGTCACGGCGCCGACCTGGTGGTCAGGCTCGTCGAGACAGCCAGGGACGAGGATGTCCAGCGGGTGCTGACTGCCGAGCTGACCAGGGCGCTTGACGCGGTGGACATGACGCCGCTTGCGGCGCGCGCGCTGCGGGTCCTGCTGGCGAGGGAGCACAGCGACGAACTGGTCAACGCCATGGTGTCGGTCGCCGACCGGTACCTCGCCGACCATCACGACGAGCTGCGCGACAGGTTCGAGGGCGAGTCGCCGCGCTGGCTGCCAGACGCGGCCTACCGGCTGGTGTTCGACCGGCTGCACAACCGGCTGCGCCAGCGGCTTGCGGCCATGGTCGCCAATCCGGACGACGAGACCCGGCGCCAGCTGCAGGACTGGCTCGCCGGGCTGCCTGACCGCCTCGAGACATCTCCGGAGCTGCGCGAGCGCGGCGAGCAGCTGAAGCGAGACGTGCTGGCCAGCCCCGAACTGCGGGACTGGTCATCTACGTTGTGGCAGCACGCCAAGGACGCGCTGCGCAGCCAGGCGGCCGACCCTGAGTCCGAGCTGCAACGCCGGCTCGCCGACGCGCTGGTCACGGTCGGCAGGCGGATCGGGTCAGACCCAGGCCTGCAGGGCGGCCTTGAGCACATGGTCGAAGCCGGGGCCAGGGCAGTCGCCGACCAGTTCCATGACGAGCTGGCCGGCCTGGTCACCGCCACCATCCAGCACTGGAACGCCGCCGAGACCGCCAGCCAGCTCGAGCTGCTGCTCGGCCGTGACCTGCAGTTCATCCGGATCAACGGCACCGTGGTCGGAGCCAGCGTGGGACTGGCGCTGCACGCCATCGCGATGGCACTGAGCTGATCCGGTGACGGCGCACGCACCGCCGAAGGTGCATGATGCGGGACATACCGAAGGAGGCGGGCAGGCATGCCGACGACCGTGCAGCGCACCACGATGGAGCTTGCCGGGCTGACGGTGCCCGTGCTGCAGCTCACCGGCGAGTTCGACGGGCCGCTGCTGACCGTCATCGCGGGAGTGCACGGCTGCGAGTACGCCGCGATGGCAGGCGTGCGGCAATGGGCTGCCGGATTGGCCGGCAGCGAGCTGGCCGGCCGGGTCCGCGCGGTGCCGGTGCTGAACCTGCCGGCCTTCACCGCACGGAGCCCGTTCGTCATCCCGGAGGACGGCAAGAACCTCAACCGCTGCTTTCCCGGCGACCCGGCGGGCACCATCGCAGACCGGCTCGCCTACGCCACGGTCGCCGGGCTGATCGCCGGATCGGACGCGCTGGTTGACGCACACAGCGGTGACCTGGTCGAGGCGCTCGAGCCGTTCGCCATGTACGACGCCGGCCAGGCCGAACGGCCGGCCCGCGACCTGGCCAGCGCATACGGCGTCGGCTACGTCATCAGGCAGCAGCCAGGCCCGGGCCAGGCGGTCGCCGGCACCACGAGCGCGGCAGCCGCGGCCCTCGGCATCCCGGCGATCATCGCCGA
>JASHQL010000546.1 GCA_030039155.1 Streptosporangiaceae bacterium
CGCGGCACCGCCCGCGCGAGCTGGCCGACGTGGTCGGCAGGGTGGGCCAGGACCCGGTCGCCGGGTTCGTGACCGACACTGTCGAGGAAGAGCTCGCCTACACCATGGAACAGCTGGCGGTGGACCCGGCGGCGATGCGCGCCAGGGTGGAGCAGACCCTCGACCTGCTTGGCATCGCCGACCTGCGGCACCGGGCACTGCGGACGCTGTCCGGCGGCCAGCAGCAGCGGGTGGCGATCGGCGCCGCGCTGACCGCTCATCCGCGCGTGCTGGTGCTTGACGAGCCGACCTCCGCGCTTGACCCGGTGAGCGCCGAGGATGTGCTCGCTGCCATCACCCGCCTGGTCCATGACCTCGGCGTCACGGTGGTGCTGGCCGAGCACCGGCTGGAACGGGTGCTGCCGTACGCCGACCGGGTCTGCTACCTGTCAGGCAACGGCACCGTCACGGCCGGTGAGCCGGCCCAGGTGATGCGGTGGGCCGAGGTATCGCCGCCGGTCGTGGAACTCGGCAAGCTGGCCGGCTGGGATCCGCTGCCGCTGTCGGTACGCGACGCGCGGCGGCGGGCGCCGCGGCTACGCGGCATGCTGCCGCCGGCTCCGCCGGCCGCCCGGCCGGGCGAGCGAGCCGACCTGGGCACCCAGCCCGCGCTGACCGCGAGCGGCGTGGTGGTCAGGTACGGGCAGGTCGTCGCCGTCAGGGAGGTCAGCCTGGCGCTGCGGCCCGGTGAGGTGACCGCGCTGATGGGCCGTAACGGGTCGGGCAAGTCATCGCTGCTCTGGGCGCTGCAGGGGGCAGGCCAGCGGGCCGGCGGCACGGTCAGCGTGGGCAACGCCGGGACCGACCCGGCTGCGCTGCCGGCCGCAGCGGCGCGGCGGCTCGTCAGCCTGGTCCCGCAGGCGTCGGCTGACCTGCTCTATCTCGACACGGTGGCGGCCGAACTCGACCAGGCCGACCGGGACGCGGCGGCCGGCGCACGTGCGGCCCCGGCCGGCCGGGCGGCTCGGGCGATCCTCGATGCACTCGCGCCTGGCGTGCCCGGCGATGCGCACCCGAGGGACCTGTCGGCCGGGCAGCAGCTCGCCCTGGTGCTGGCCATCCAGCTCACCGCGGCGCCGGCCGTGCTGCTGCTCGACGAGCCCACCCGCGGCCTTGACTACCAGGCGAAGGCCAGCCTGACCGGCGCGCTCGACTCGCTCGCCGCCGCCGGTCACGCGATCGTGGTGGCCACCCATGATGTCGAGTTCGCCAGCCGGGCCTGCGACCGGGTGGTCGTGCTGGCCGAAGGAGAAATCGTCGCCGACGGCCAGGCCGCCGAGGTGCTGACGGCGTCGCCGGCCTTCGCGCCGCAGGTCGCCAAGATCCTCGCGCCGTTGCCGTACCTGACGGTCCCGCAGGTCGCCGCCGGTCTCCGCCAGGCCGGCCAGCTCGCCGCCAGGGCGGTACCAGGGTGACCGGCCGCAGCCTGGCGATCCGGGTCGGCCGCCGGTCCGCGGTCACGATCGCGATGGCGTCACTGCTCGGCCTGGTCGCCTTCGGCTGGCCGTTCCTGGTGCCGCCCGGCACGTTCGCCTCGACCGAAACCCCGCCGCTGATGTTCGGCGCCCTGCTCGTGCTGGTGCTCGCCGTGGTGTTCGCCGGGATCGCCGACGGCGGCATGGACGCCAAGGCGCTCGCCATGCTCGGCGTGCTGGCCGCGATCAACGCGGCGCTGCGCCCGCTCGGCGCGGGCACGGCCGGCATCGAGACCGTGTTCTTCCTGCTGGTGCTGGCCGGCCGTGTGTACGGCGCCGGCTTCGGCTTCGCGCTCGGCTGCACGTCGCTGTTTGCCTCGGCCCTGCTGACCGGCGGAGTCGGCCCGTGGCTGCCGTACCAGATGTTCGGCGCGGCCTGGGTCGGCATGCTCGCCGGGCTGCTGCCGCCGGCCCGCGGCAAGGCCGAGATCGCCATGCTGGCCGGATACGGCGCGCTGGCCGGTTACCTGTTCGGGTTCCTGCTGAACCTGTCGTTCTGGCCGTTCTCGCTCGACCCGGCCAGCTCGATCGCCTACAAGCCTGGCCTGTCCTTTGCCGCGCAATGGCACCGCTACCTGCTGTTCGACGCCAGCACCTCGCTTGGCTGGGACACCGGCCGCGCGGTCACCACGGTGCTGGCCATCCTGCTGGCCGGCCCGGCGGCCCTGGCGGCGTTTCGCCGGGCAGCGCGGCGCGCGAACTTCGAGCCGGCCGTCACCTTCGACCCCGCGCACCGGCTCGCACCGGCTCCCGCCCGGCCTGATGACGACGTGGCCGCAGCAGGGGGATGACCGCGGGCGGCTGGCTGCCCGATCACCATCGACCGTGGCAGGGTGGTAGACTGCGTAGGCAATCATTGCCATAGGCAATCAAAGCCTGGAGCACGCATGAGCCTGAGCACACCGGATGACGCGGTGGTGGACGCCGTGCTGACGGCAAGCCGGACGCTGGTCGCGGTGGCGGAGCGGTCGCTTGGCGCGGCGGCGGAGGAGACGACGCTGGCGCAGTACCGGGCGCTGGTGGTGCTGGCATCGCGGGGACCGCTGCGGATGGTGGACCTGGCGCGGGCGCTGGCGGTGACGCCGCCGACGGCTGGGCGGATGTGCGACCGGCTGCTGCGCAAGGGGCTGATCCGGCGGCACCGGGCAAGCGACGACCGCCGCGAGGTCAAGGTGTCGATCACTCCGGCGGGCAGGAACGTGGTCGACCAGGCGACGGCACGGCGGCGGGAACTGCTGGCCGACATCCTGGCCAGGATCCCGGTGCGGCGGCAGGCCGGGGTCGCCGCTGCCTTCCAGGCGTTCGCGGCCGCGGCGGGCGAGGTGCCAGACAGCCAGTGGCCGGAGCAGGCCAGCGCAGCGGAGCCCGGATGAGGCCGAGCGCAACCGCAGCGCGCGCACGCGAGTCGCAGCTGATCGCGCGGATTACCGGCTGGCTGCGCGGCTCGCGGGCCGGGCTGTTCGTGGTCGCGGTGCTGGTGGGCGCGGGGTCCGGGCTCGGCGCCGTGGTCTTCAGGTACCTGATCTCTTGCTTCACCTGGCTGGCCACCGGGCACGCCCAGTTCGGCCAGCAGGGCTACGTCGGCAGCTCGCACCTGCCCTGGCTCGGCCTCGGGTTCTTCGTGGTCATCCCGGTCATCGGCGGCATCATCTACGGGCCGCTGATCTACCGGTACGCGCGGGAGGCACGCGGGCACGGCGTACCGGAGGTGATGGACGCGGTGGCCGAGCGGGGCGGCCGGATCCGGCCGCAGGTCAGCGTCGTCAAGGCGGTGGCCTCCGCGGTATGCATCGGGGCAGGCGGGTCGGTGGGCCGGGAGGGCCCGATTGTGCAGATCGGCTCCGCGCTCGCCTCCGGCTTCGGCCAGTGGACCAGGATGCCGGAGAACCGGATGCGGATCCTGGTCGCCTGCGGCGCGGCCGGCGGCATCTCGGCCACGTTCAACGCCCCGGTCACCGGCGTGTTCTTCGGCGTAGAGATCATCCTGCGCGAGTTTTCGGTCGACGCGCTGTTCACGGTGATGCTGGCGGCCATGCTCGCGGATGTGGTCGCGATCCCGTTCCTTGGCAGCCATCCATTCCTGACCGGCTTCCCGTCCGCGATCACCCTGCGGCATCCGGCGGACTACCTGCTGGTGGCCGCGCTGGCGGTCATCGCCGGGCTGGTCGGGCTGGCCTTCAAGGCCGTGGTCTACAAGATGGAGGACCTGTGGGACCTCTGCTGGAAGGGCAGGCCCGAGTGGGCCAGGCCGGCGATCGGCGGGGTCGCGCTCGGCCTGCTGCTGCTCGCGGTGCCGCAGTTGTACGGGGTCGGCTACCCGGTCATGTACAAGGCGGTCGCCGGGGACTACGTGCTGTGGTTCCTGGTGCTGCTGGCGGCCGGGAAGATCCTGTCCTGCAGTCTCACCCTCGGCATCGGCGGGTCTGGCGGCGTGTTCGCGCCGTCGCTGTTCGTCGGCGCGACCTCCGGGATGGCCTTCGGCGAGCTGGCCACGCACGTTTTCGGCCCGGCGGCCGGGCAGCCGGCCCTGTACGCGGCCGTCGCGATGGGCGCGGTGTTCGCCGCGGCGGCGCGGGCTCCGCTTACCTCGGTGGCCAGCGTGGTGGAGATGACCGGTGACTACGCCCTCACCCTGCCGGTCATGCTCGCCGTCGCGATCGCCACCGCGACATCGCGGGCACTGAGTTACGGCACCATCTACACCACCAAGCTGCTGCGCCGCGGCACCGACAT
>JASHQL010000547.1 GCA_030039155.1 Streptosporangiaceae bacterium
GCAATCGTGGCCCAGGCCGCGACCGTGGCCCAGGCCGCGACCGCGGCAGGCGCCGCCGCGGCGGCCGCCGATGGCGTGCTGCACATCACCGCGCTCGGCGCGGCCACGGTCAGCCGCGGTGACAGCCTGGTCACCGCGGCCGACTGGGGCTACGCCAAGCCGCGTGAGCTGCTGTTCCTGCTGGTGTCTTCGGCGCCGATGAGCAGGGAGCAGGTCGGCGCCGCGCTGTGGCCTGACCTGGCGCCGCAACAGCTCGGCAATGCGCTGCACACCGCGCTGCGCGGGCTGCGCCGCGCGCTCGGCGACCCGGAGTGGGTGCTGTACGCCGACGGCAGGTACGCGTTCAACGCGGCGCTCGCGCACGAGTGCGACGTGCGGACCTTTGACGAGGCGATGGCGGCTGCCCGCCGGACCAGGCTGACCCAGGAATCGCTGCCGCACCTGCAGCGCGCGATCGGCGCGTATGGCGGCGAGTTCCTGGCCGGGATGGCGGCCGGCGACTGGGCGGCGGCCCGCCGTGACGAGCTGCACCGGGCGTTCGAGGCGGCGCTGCTGGCCGCCGGCCGGCTGCACCTGGCTGCCGGTCGGGTGCAGGCGGCCGCGACCGCGTTCCGCCGGGCCGTTGCGCACGAGCCGCTGAACGAGACCGCGCACCGGGAGCTGATGAGCTGCTGGGCCAGGCTCGGCGAGACCGCTCGCGCGGTCCGGCACTACCGCGAGCTTGCCGCCTTGCTGCACGAACAACTCGGCGTCTCGCCGTCCGCCGAGACCACCGCGCTGTACCAGCGGCTGACCACGGCCGGCTAGGGCGAGCAGCCCCGGCGCGAGGCGGCTGGCCGGCCAGTCAGAAGAACCAGAGCCTGGCGCCGATCAGCAGCGCCACCACCGCAAGCGCCAGCAGCAGCTTCAGCGCGACCCGCAGTTCCGCCCGCTCGGCTGAGGCAATCTCGCGCTCGAAGGACGTGCGCAGCTGGGGGACGGCGGCCGGCCCGCCGGACAGGCCGCTGCCCCGGCCCTGACCGGCCCTCGGCGCGGTCATGCGCGCACCGCCAGCCCCGTCTTCTCGGTCTTGTCCCAGACCTGAGCGGCGCCCCTGGCCTCCAGCACGTAAGAGGCGAACGTCACCGCGCACAGCAGCGACCCGTAGCCGCCGAGGTAGACAAGCAGCGGGCTGACGAACCGGCCGAGGCGCCGTGGCTCCGCCACCTTGGCCAGGTATGCCACCAGCATCGAGGCAGTCAGCCAGAGGTAGCTGAACAGCTCCACGGCATCGCCGTGCTGCCGCAGGAGGCCGAGGCCGAGCAAGGCGAGCGCGTGGTAGATCAGGTAGCGCAGCGGCGGCGGCCAGATTGCCGCGAGCATGATGAGCAGGCTGACCAGGCCGGGGAACATGATCCCTTGCCGCCACACTCGGCTGGCAGTGCCGCGGTCGAGCAGCAGCGAGTAGGCGGTGATGAACGCGTACGTCAGCAGGTTGGTGATCCACAGCGCATGAAAGGCCTGCCAGGCCAGCCGGTGGTCGATGAAGAACAGCGCGACCAGCGCCGCCGAGGCGCTGATCATGAACACCGGCTGCAGCAGCAGGGTGAACCAGAACAGCGCGAAACTGACGCTGCCGAGCCGGTGGCCCGCGGCCCGGCCTGGCCTGCTCCGCAGCCAGACGCTGCCGAACTTGCGGGTCACCTGCACGTTGCCGCGGCCCCAGCGCAGCCGCTGCTTCCACAGCCCGGTGATCGTCCTGGGCTCCTCGGCCCAGACCACGGCGTGCGGTTCGAACACCACGCGGGCTCCGCTGAGCTGGGTGAGGAAGGTGCTGCAGGTGTCCTCGGCCAGCGTCGATCCGTCGATCCGGCCGCCGATGGCCTGGATATTCGCGCGCGAGTGCAGCTGCGCACCGCCCGCCATGCAGGCCACCGCGCCAATGACGTTCTGGCTGCGCCGTGCGGCAGCCTGCGCGGTGATGTACTCGTAGCCGATGAATTTCGTCAGGTAGTTGCCTGGCCTGCTGCCCTCCTTGATGTAAGCGGTCACCGAGCCGACCGCCGGATCGGCCAGATGCCTGGTCATCAGCCGGAGCGCGGACCGCTCGTAGATGACGTCGGCGTCCATGATCAAGATGGCCTGCATCCAGTCGTCGGCGAGCACGTGCTCAAGGCCGTGGTTCAGTGCGTGCGCCTTGCCCATGCCACCCGCCTCGCGGCGCAGGTGCACGACCCGGCCCTGATACTCAGCCTGCTTGTCCCGCAGCACCTGCGGCGTATGGTCGGTGCTCGCGTCATCGATCACGAAGACCCGCAGCCGGTCCGCCGGGTACTCGAGCCCCATCAGCCGGTCGACCGATGCGCCGATCACGGCAGCCTCGTTCCACGCCGGGATCAGGATCGCGGTCCGCGGGTAGTACGGCGCGCACCGGTCGTAGTGCAGCCGCCGGAAATGCAGGCCAACCAGCAGGAACTCGTAGCTGGCGACGAGCAGCGGGATGGCGCCGGCCATGACCAGCAGGACCAGCAGCCACTTCAGCCCGGTCAACCCGCGGCTCCCGTCAGCGCCTGCCCGCACGCCTGCCGTACGTACCGGTAGCCGCCCACGTCGCGGCAGTGGTGGCTGTCACTGCTAGCGACGAGCCTGACATCCGCCCGCGCCAGCGCGCGGATCGAGCGCGGCGACGGGCACGTCCACTTCTCGTTGACCTCTGCCAGCGCGCCCGCGGCCGCTATCCGCCGGGCGAGCCAGGCCAGCAGGCGGTCAGGGATGTCCTGCTCGGTGAGCCCGATCTTCGGCAGCACGCTGAACAGGTGCGCCAGCAACGGCCTGGGCGCGACCGCGGCCGCGTTGGCGGTTGCCTCCGCCAGGCAGCCGACCGCATCGGCGGCGGTCAGCTGGCCAGCGGCCAGCGCGGCACGCACGTCGGCCGGCTCGACCGGGCCGAGGTCGGCAGGGAACTGGTGATCGGCGACCAGCACCAGGCTGACTCCGCAGAGGTCAGCAGGCATGTCCAGGCGGCCGGTCATGTCCAGGATCTTTGCCTCAACGCCAGACAGCACCCGCAGCCCGTCCGGCCGCGGCAGGTCGGCCACCGCGCCGCTGAACTCGGGCAGCCAGCCAGTGCTCGCCCGCACGTGCTCGGTCAGGCAGATCGTGCGCAGCCCGCGCGCCGCCGCGGCGGCGACGTTCTCGCCGATCGTGCTCTGGCCGTCGGAGAACGTCGAGTGCACGTGGTAGTCGTCGGCCAGCGCGAACGCTCCCGTCATGCCGGCACCTGCTCGATGTCGGCCATGCTGACGAACCGCTGGTCAAGGAATCGCACCATGGCGGTCTCGGTGAACGCCTGGCCGGGCAGCTCGGCGCCATACAGCGCGGCGAGCGCCAGCCGCGGCATGTCAACCCCGCTGGCGATGGTGAGCGGCAGGGAGCCAGGCGGCCGCGGGTTGATCTCAACCAGGGCCGGCTCGCCGCCGGCGTCGCGGCGGCACTGCACGTTGCAGATGAAGGGCAGCCCGATCGCCTCGGCAGCTGCCGTTCCGAACTCCTCGAGCTGGCGGCTGTGCAGGCTCCGGCCGGCCACCGAGACGCCAGAGTCGACCCTGGCGCGCAACCGCGGCACCGCGGCGACCACCCGCCCGCGCCGGTCGGCCAGCACGTCCACCGAGTACTCCTCGCCTGGCAGGTACTCCTGCACCAGGTAGCCGGGGCGGGCCTCGGCGGTCAGCTCGGCCACCGAGTCCAGCCTGCGCACGCCACGCGATCCGCTGCCGGTGCGCGGCTTGGCGATGGCAGGGAACGTCCAGCTCGCAGGGTCGGCGGCCGCCATGCACTCGGTCCGCGGCACCCGCACCGCGGCAGCGCAGGCGCGGGCCAGCGCGAGCTTGTCCAGGGCGAGTGCCAGCGCCTGGCCGGGCGCGAGCATCAGCCGCACCCCGACGGCCTCGATCTGCCCGCGAGCGTCGCTCAGCGGCTGCAACTCGGCATCGACCGTCGGGATCAGCACGTCAGCGCGCATCCGCGTGCAGGCCGCAAGCGCCGCGGCGGCGAAGCCAGGCGAGTCTCCGGCCGGCAGCAGCAGCCGGGCGGCTGGCGGCACGAGGTAGAGGCCGGCCGCCCAGTTGTCCATGTCGGCGGCCAGCACGTCGACCGCCGGGTCTGCGGCCAGCGAGCGCATCACCGCGATTCCGGCCGGCCCGCCCGCGCCGGTGACCAGGACGCGCGTCCTGGCACTAGGCCGTGGCATAGCTGCCGCCCTCGGCGAGCTGCCGGCCGCGGGCCGGCCCGACCGATATGCCTGCCCGGTCACCCGCGGCCGGGCCCGCGGCGCCGTCCCTGATCACCTCGAACGCCTCGGCATACCGGCCGTCGGCGAACCTGGACCAGTACCTGGCCGTCGCCTCGATCAGGTCAGGCTCGAGGTAGTCGCGCACCGCCGTCTGGGAGGCGAACGCGTCGATGGCTGCCAGCTTGCCGGTGAGCTGCGCGTCGATGTCCATGAACCGGCTTGGCCTGAAGTCCGTCGTTGCCGACGGCGACTGGAAGCAGTACACGGTGGCCACCTCGCGCGCGGCCACCATCGCGGCGCGATGCGTATTGCGATGGTCCTGGTGCACGTCGTGCAGCGAGTGCGTGTACAGCACCGTGGGCTGCTCGTCGCGGACCACCGCGGCGATCGCGGAGATCGTCGGGTCGCCCTCCGGGATCCTGGTGTCCGCCATGTGCTCCAGGTGCAATGTCGCGCCGATCAGCTGAGCCGCCTTGCGCGCCTCGGCCGCCCTGGCATCGGTGACGCCGCCGCGCGCGCCGTGGCTCAACGTGAGGATCGAGACGCTGTCCCCGGCAGCCCGGTGCGCCAGCAGCACGCCGGCCGCGCCGATTTCGACGTCATCGGGGTGCGCGCCGATCGCGAGTACGCGCTGGCCGTCCGCCCGGCGCAGCGCAAGCATCCGCCGGACCGCCGACACCAGGTCGTCCGGCCGCAGCGGCTTCTCCAGGAAGTCGTCGGCGTTGCCGCGCACGGCGCCGACCGCATTGCTGACCGTGGCATGCGCCGTGATGACCGCGACCGGCGTGCCAGGCGCCAGCAGGCGCGCCTCGCTGAGCAACTCGAGGCCGGTCATGCCGGGCATTTCGATGTCGGTGAGGATGACGTCCCAGCGCTGGCTGCGGAGCAGGTCAAGGGTCGCGGCCGCGGTCGGAGCCGTGGTGACGTCAAAGCCTGCCCGTCCGGCCAGTACCTGCGTGATGTACCTGCGGGCGTCCTGGTCGTCTTCTGCGACGAGAATGCGGTCAGGGCCGTGCCGATACCGATCGCTCATGACGCCCACGGTTGGCGCTGCCGGTTGCAGGCAGGTGGCCAGGGCAGTTGCAAGGCGGTAGCAAGCCGGCGGCGACAGGTTTCCGTGGTGATCAGCGAGGTTCCGGCGGCACATACCGGTAGCCGAAGCCGCGTACGGCCTCGATGGGCGAACCGTCGGGTCCAGGACCGCCCAGTTTGCGGCGCAGCCGCATGATGCTGAATTTGACCCGGTCCGGGCCAATTCGCGCCGGGTCATTCCAGGCCAGTTCGAGCAGCTGCGGCGCAGAGAGCACCTGGCCTGCGTGGCTGGCCAGCGCGTGCAGCAGCCGGTACTCGGTCGGTGTCAGCGGCACGCCCTGACCGGCCACCGTGACCTCGCGGGTGCCAGGATCGATCCGCAGGAACCTGTCGTCGTAAGCAGGCTCAGGCGTCACGGCCGGCGCGGTGACGCTGCCCGGCGCTGGCCCGGCAGGCCGCCGCTGCCCGCCTCGGTCTGCGGCGGTGCGTCGCAGCAGCGCTCGCGCCCTGGCGAGCAGTTCGGCATTTCCGAACGGCTTGACCAGGTAGTCGTCGGCGCCCGACTGCAGCCCGCGTACCTTATCCGCCTCGTAGCCGTGCGCCGTGACGATCAGCACCGGAGCGTCACTGAGCTCGCGGAGCCTGGCCAGCACGTGCCAGCCGTCAAGCGCAGGCAGCCCGATATCCAGGATCACCAGGGCCGGCCTGCGTTCGTGGAACTCGCGCAGCCCGCGCTTGCCGTCCGCCGCGTGCGCCACCTGCAGGCCGTCGCGCCTGAGTACCTCCGCGATGACCCGTGCGATGTCTGGATCGTCCTCGATGACGAGGACCGGCCCGGTCATCGCCGGGCCGGCAGGTGCACGGTCATCGTCGTGCCCTCTCCTTCGGCACTGGCCACGTCGATGTGCCCGCCGTGCAGTTCGGTCAGCGCCTTCGCGGTGGCCAGGCCGATGCCCGAGCCAGGAACCTGACGGGTGACCGCGTTCGAGGCACGGAAGAACCGCCCGAAGAGCTGACGCAGCTCACCCGCCGGGATGCCGATGCCCTGGTCCCGCACGCTCACCAGCCATTCGCTGCCATCCCAGCATGCGGCAACGTCGACCCGGCTGCCCGGCTCGGAGAACTTGACAGCATTGGAAATGAGGTTGTCGAGCACCTGATGCAGCCTGACCTTGTCCGCCTCGATCTTCGGCCCGTCGCCGCCGTGCAGCTCGAGCCGCACCTTGGCACTCTGCGCGGCAGGCGATTCGGCCAGCACCGAGTCCGCGGCTACCTCGGGAACCGATACCGGCGCGAGTTCAAGAGACACTGCGCCCTCGGCCAGGCGGTCCAGGTAGAGCAGGTCGTTGACCATGCGCAGCAGCCGTTCAGCGTTCCGCTCGATAATGCCCAGGTACTCCACGGCGTCGGGCGGCAGCGTGGCCGCGTCGTCGAGCAGCAGCTGGGTAAAGGACACGATCGAGGTCAGCGGCGACCGCAGCTCGTGCGACACCGTGCCGAGGAAGGCCGTCTTGGCTGCGTCGATGTCGCGCAGCTTGCTGTTCTGCTCGGCGAGCCACAGGTGCGCGGCCTCGCGGTCGGCCTCCGCGCGCTTGCGCGCGTCGACGTTGGTGAACGCGGCCATCTGGTCGAGGTAGCTGCCGTCCGGGCTGCGGATCGGCCTGACGACTACATGCACCCAGGTCTCGCTGCCGTCGGAACTGGTCAGCCGGCAGTCAGCCCGCAGTTCCTGCCCAGACGCCATCACCGTGGCCAGGCGGGCGCGCAGCGACGTCACGTCCTCGGGATGCACGGCGTCCAGCCACTGCCGGTGCAGCGCCTCGGCGGCGGGAAGGCCGATCAGCTTGCACCAGCGGCTGTTCACGTACGTGCATCGCCCGCCGATGTCGGCCAGCACGATGCCAACCGGGGCAAGCTCGGCGACCAGGCCGAACCGCACGTCGCTCTCGGCTGGCTCTGGCTGGCGGTCCGAGTTGCCGGCCAGCACCCCGTGCACGTAGGTGACGAACAGCAGCTCGCCCGCGACCCGCACCGGCAACGGGGTGAACTCCACCAGCGGCTCGCTGCCGTCGGCGCGCCTGATCTTCATCCGCAGCCTGCTGCCGAACGCCGAGTCATCGCCGGTCGCGCGGTAGGTCGCCATCGCCTCGCGGAACAGGTGGTGGTTCCGCGCTGGCACCAGCAGCTTGAGCGCGCTCTGGCCAACCACTTGTGAGCTGCGCATCCGGTACAGCTGCTCGGCCGCGTGGTTGAACTCGCGGACCAGGCCGGCCTCGTCGACGGCGATCACCGGCAGCGGATCAGCGGCCAGCAGTGCCACCGCGAGTGCCGCGCCGGTATATACCGTTTCGTTGTTAGATGGCCCCATGCGCCTTCTGTCTGCCGGCCGAGGTCGTCTGCTGTCGTCCGGCAGACGATTCCCGTTTCGGCAGAGCGCGAATCGTGGCGGCCCTTCCCCCCAGCGTTTCCCCCAGAGCGGGCTCGGCTCCCCCGGTGCCGCGCCGCGACCCTGGCGGCATGGCGGAGAGCGCGGGCCCGATGGCCGATCCGATACCGCCGCCGGCCGCCCGCGGACCGGCCGAGGCGCTGCAACTGGTCTCGATCGCGGTGAGCGACGGGGACCTGGAGGCCGCACTGGCCCAGTATGAGGATGGTGCGGCGCTGCGGCCATGGGCAGACCAGGCGGCCTGGCACGGCGTGACCATGCGGCGCATGCTGGTCAGCCTGATGCAGCTGCGGCTGCCGCTGGCGCTGCAGGTGCGCGTGGTGCTGCAGTGCGACGCGGAGGTGGCGCTGGTGCTCGGCGGCAGGCGCATTGCCGGGCGCGGACCTGACGGTGAGCGGATCGACCTGTCCGGGGACGGCGCCACTGTGGTGCGACGCCAGCGTGACGGATGCTGGCGCATCGCGGTGGACGCCTGGCAGCTGGACGGCCGCAACTGACTGGGCACACCGGCCAAGCCCCCTGACGTTCCCCCGTAACCCCAAGTGAAGCCCCCGCCGGCGGCGCGGAGGCTGTCGGTGTCAAGACAACGGCGGGCAGGCAGCCCGCCGAGACCTGAAGGGGTTTGGGACATGAGAACTGTCATTCAC
>JASHQL010000548.1 GCA_030039155.1 Streptosporangiaceae bacterium
CGCCGATCGGCGAGCTGATCGGGCACTTCAACCTGTCCGCCACCAACACCTTCCTCGCGCTGGTGATCGCCGAGGTCTACGAGTCAGCGCCGTATTACGTGCTCGGCGCGATGGCGGCGTTCAGCGCCGTCGACCCGATGCTCGAGCAGCAGGCGGCGCTGCTCGGCGACCAGCCTCGGCGGGTGTTCCGCCGGGTCACGCTGCCGCTGGCGGCGCCGGGTCTGGCCATGGCGCTCGCGGTCGCGTGGGCCAGGGCGATGGGCGCCTTTGGGGCGGTCGTCATCATCGCCTACCATCCTTACGGGCTGCCGCTGCAGATCTGGACCACGCTGCAGGAGACCGGGCTGCCGACCGCTCTGCCGTTCGCCCTCGTGCTGCTCGTGGTTGCCCTGCCGCTACCGCTGGCCGCCTACATCTGGAGCGCGCGTGCTCGAAGCCGACGTCGAGGTTAACCGCAGGGACTTCACCGTGCGCGCCGAGATCAACGTCGGTCAAGGGGAGCGGCTCGCGCTGTTCGGCCCGTCGGGGGCAGGCAAGACCACGCTGCTCGAGGCCATCGCCGGCCTGGTCCCGCTGCGCCGCGGCGGCATCGTGCTCGGCGGCCGGGTGCTCACCGCCACCGCGGCCAGGCCGCGGATCGCGGTGCCGCCGGCCAAGCGGAAGGTCGGCCTGCTGCGCCAGGACCCCGGCCTGTTCCCGCACCTGTCGGTGCGGGCGAACCTCACCTACGCGCGCTCGGCCAAGCCGACCGAAGCCGAGCTGACCTGGACGGCCGACGCGCTTGGCATCACCGAGCTGCTGGCGGAGATGCCGGCCAGGCTGTCCGGCGGCCAGGCACACCGGGTCGCGCTTGGCAGGCTGCTGCTCGCGCACTGCGATGTGCTGCTGCTTGACGAGCCCTACACCGGGCTTGACGCCCGGCTGCGCCGGTCGCTGACCGAGCTCGTGGTCAGCGTCGTCGGCCAGCGCCGGATCCCGGCCGTGCTGGTCACCCACGAGCTGCCAGACGCGCAGGCGTTCGCCGACCGGCTGGCCGTGCTGGACCGGGGCAGGCTGCTGCAGGACGGCAAGCCGGACGAGGTGGTGCTCGCCCCGGCCAGCCGCCGGGTGGCCGAGCTGCTCGGCTACCTCGGCTTCCTGCCGGTCCGGCCGGTATCCGGCGGCGGCGGACCGCCGCTCACCGCCGGCATCCACCCGGACCGGGTGGTCAGGGCCGCCTTCCCCGACCGCGGCCTGGTGCTGACCGGGACCGTGGTCGGCGCCCGCCCGGCCGGCGCGGCCTGGGAGGTTGACCTGCAGGCGGACGGCCACCAGGTCACCTTCCGGCTGACCGAGCTGCCGCCGGCGCTTGGCACAAACCTCGCCGTGACCGCGATCGAGCCGCCGTGCTTCGGCCCGGACGGGCTGGCCGTGCCCGCCGACGCGGCAGTCAGGCCATGGCTAGCGGGGGGCTCAGCGGGGTCGCCCCCCCAGGCTGGCACGGCGGGGGGCTCAGCGGGGTCGTCGCTCGCGGCCGGCCCGGCGGAGCGGTCCGGGGGGTCAGCCCCCAGGACCAGCGGAGCGCGCCAGGCGCATGACTGAAGGCCAGGGCCAGGTCGGCGCCGTCGGCAGCGGCGGCGTGCGGTTGCGGCTGGCCAGGCAGGCCCGCGGCTACTCGCAGCAGCAGCTGGCCGGGATGGCCGGCGTGTCCAGGCAGGCGGTGTCCGCGGTCGAGGCCGGCCTGTCCGACCCGTCGCTGCGGGTGGCGCTGTCGCTGGCCCGCGCGCTTGGCGTCACCGTCGACGAGCTGTTCGGCCCTGGCGTGCCAGAGCCGCAGGTCAGCGCCAGGCCGCTGGCGCCGATCGGGCCGCCGGGCACGCGCGTCACGCTGGCCCCGATGGGCGAAGGATTCGTCGCCATGCCGCTGGCCGGCGCGACCGTGACCAGTGCCGGGTTCGCGCCGGCCGGCGGGCTGGCCACCGGCGACGGCCAGGCCGGGCGGGTCCAGGGCGGTCGGTCCCCCAGGGCGGTCCAGGTCAGGCCGACCGGGCCGCCGCGGCCGACGCTGGTGCTGGCCGGCTGCGACCCGGCGCTGCCGCTGCTTGAGCCGCCGCTGGCGCTGCTCGACCCGCCGGTCGCGCTGAGCTGGTGGCCGTGCGCCAGCACCGAGGCGCTCACGCTGGCCGCCGACGGACTGGTACACGTCGCGGGCGCGCACCTGCGCGGCGAGTCCGGCCGCTACAACACCGGGCCGGCCGAGCGGCTGCTGGCCGGCGGCGCGGAGGTCGTCGGGTTCTGCAGCTGGCGTGAGGGCCTGGTGCTGCGCCCGGAGCTGACCGGCCAGGTGTCGGGGGTGACCGACATCGTCAGGCTCGGGCTGCGGCTGGTGAACCGGGAACAGGGCGCAGAGGCACGGCACGTGCTCGACCGCGAGCTGGCGGGCCACATGCTGGACGCGACCGTCGTTCCCGGCTATGAAACCCAGGCGACCGGGCACCTGCAGGTAGCGGCGGCGGTTGCCGCGGGCCTCGCGGACGTCGGGGTGGCCAGCGAGCCGGCCGCGCTGGCGTACGGGCTCGGCTTCGTGCCGCTCGCGGCCGAGCGGTTCGACCTGGTGATCCCGGCGGCGCAGGCTGGCTCGCGGGAGGTGCAGTGCCTGCTGCGGGTGCTGTCGTCAGCCTGGCTGCTCGATCAGCTGGCCAGCCTGCCCGGCTACGACCCGTCGCCGTGCGGCGAGCACGTGGCCACGCTCGCCGCTAGATAGGCCGCCTGGCCACCAGCAGCTTGGTGGAGTACGGCACCAGCATCTGGCCGTCGGGGAACCGGTCGGCGATGATCCCGGCGATCTGGCCGAGAAGCGCCTCGCGGCCGGCCGGGTCAAGCTCGATCAGGTAGGACTTGCTGCGGTCGTCGGTCAGCCACTGCGCGGCGGTGACCTGCCTGGTCCATGGCACGACCGCCCAGCTGACCGGCTCGAGCAGCCCCTCGGCGACGATCTCCTCCAAGATCCAGTCCACCGCAGGCAAGGCGGCGCGGTCCAGGTGCGACCAGCTGTAGGTCGGGCAGCCAGCCACCAGCGCCTCGGTGTACCGGTCGAACCACTGCTCGCCGTGTGCCTCGGCCCGGTTCCACCACGCGGCCCAGTAGCCGCCAGGCTGCAGCGCCCTGGCGATCTCCCGCGCCGCGGCCCGCTGGTCGAACCAGTGCCAGCACTGCGCCATCGTGACCAGGTCCGCGCTGGCCGGCCGGACCGGCAGCCGGTGCCCGTCGGCTACCACGCAGGCCGAGCCGGGGCTGCGGGCAAGCGCCATCCGCAGCATCTGCTCGCCCAGGTCGACCGAGATCACCGTGGCGCCGCGCGCCGCCAGCTGCCTGGAGGCGATGCCGGTGCCAGCGCCGCAGTCCAGCACCAGCTTGCCGCGCAGCGGGCCGGTCGCGGCCTCAAGGGCGTCGTACAGGCCGTCCGGATAGGACGGCCTCGCCGCGTCGTATTCGGCTGCTGCCGCGTCGAACAGGGACCTGGCTGGCACAGCTCGCCATCCTGGCCGGCCATCGGCGCGATGTTCAACGCGGGTACGCCGAGGAAGAAACCGCACGCCTGGCAGGCGGGCTGCTGGGCAGGATGACAGCTATGCAGGTTCTGGTGCTTGGCGGTACTCATCACGTCGGCCGCGCGGTGGTCGAGACGGCGCTGGCTCGCGGCGACGACGTGACCACGCTGAACCGCGGGGTCAGCAGGAAGCCGGCCGAGGGGGTCAGGCCGCTGGTCGCCGACCGCACCGACCCGGCCGCGCTGCGGACCGCGCTTCGTGACGACACCTGGGACGCGGTCATCGACACCTGGAGTGGCGCGCCGCGGGTGGTGTCCGACTCCGCGACCGCGCTGGCCGGCCGGGCCGGGCACTACGGGTACGTGTCGAGCAGGTCGGTCTACGCCTGGCCGGTGCCGCCGGGCAGCGACGAGGGCGCGCCGGTGGTAGCCGGTGATCCAAGCAGCGACGACAGCACCGATTACGCGGCGGCCAAGCGCGGCGGCGAGCTTGCCGCGGCGGTGGCGTTCGGCGACCGCGCGCTGCTGGCCAGAGCCGGGCTGATCCTCGGTCCCTACGAGAACGTCGGCAGGATGCCGTGGTGGCTGCGCCGGATCGAGCGCGGCGGCGACGTGCTCGCGCCTGGCCCGCGGGACCGGCCGCTGCAGTACATCGACTGCCGTGACCTGGCGCAGTGGCTGCTGCTCGCCGCCGAATCCGGCACCACCGGCGCGTTCAACACCGTGAGCAAGCCGGGTCACGCCACGATGAGCAGCCTGCTGACGGCCGCGGTCGGCGCGGTCGGCTCGGACGCCCGGCTGGTCTGGGCGGCGCCGGAGGTCATCCTGGCCGCCGGGATCGAGCCGTGGACCGAGCTGCCGGTCTGGCTGCCGCCCGATGGCGAGGCGGCCGGGCTGCACGACGGCGACGTGTCGGCCGCGTACGCGGCCGGGCTGACCTGCCGCCCGGTGGCCGAGACCGTCATCGACACCTGGGCGTGGCTGCAGGCCGAGGGTGATCCGGCCGGCCGGGGCAGGCACGGGCTCGACGCCGCCAAGGAGCGCGAGGTGCTCGCCTCGCTGCGCTAGCCGCAGATTCGCCTCAGCCGCTGCTCGCACCTGTGCGCGCCGAACTACTGCCGGCCGGTACCGGCCGGCCGCCAGGATGGCCCATCCGGTCGACACCAGCACCTGGCACCAGGGCTTCCGGCTGGTGCTGCGGCCGGGCTAGCCGGCTCCTGCCGGGGTTGCCGGCTCCTGCCGGGGTCGCCGGGGTGGCCGGCTCTTGCCGGGCTAGCGGCGCCCGAGCGACCTCGGCGTGTTGATCTTGTCGGGCTCGACCACCAGGATGACCCGGCCGCCTGGCCCGATCGGGTTGCGGTAGTCGGCGCCCGTGTACTTCCGTGACAGCTCGTCGATATGTGCGCGCGCCCGGTCGCCGCCGACCGTCTCCACCACGTGCCCGCGGACCTCTGACCAGTCCCACGGGTCGGCGGCCGAGTGGATCAGCACGGTGATCCGCGGGTCCCTGCGCAGGTTCCTGGCTCGCTGGCGCTGCGGCTCGGTGTTCACCAGGATGTGCTCGCCGTCGGTGTCGACCCAGGTCAGCAGCGCTTGCGGCTGGCCATCCGGCATCAGCGTCACGACCGTCGCCAGGTTCTTCTCCTTGGCGAGCCTGGCGGTGTCAGCGTCGAGCGGCATCTGCATTCCCCTTCCTCGGCGTCCAGCATTTTCTGGCAATACGGGCGGAAAATGCCGGACGCTACCGGTGATCGAACCCGTCAGTGCCCGTAGACCGGGATGATGAACGCCCTGGCGATGGTGTGGAAGCGCAGGTTGAACCCGACGACCGCGGGTGACACGTCAGGGTTGACGTCCAGGTGCTCGGTGTCCAGCGCATGCACGGTGAACACGTACCGGTGCGCGGGGTCGCCCTGCGGCGGAGCCGCGCCGCCGAAGTCCCTGGTGCCGTAGTCGTTGCGTACCGAGTACGCGCCCGCGGGCAGGCCGGCCCCGCCGGGCGCGCCGGCGCCCGCCGGCAGCTCGGTCACCGAGGCCGGGATGTCGACCACCAGCCAGTGCCAGAACCCGGAGCCGGTCGGCGCATCAGGGTCGAAGCAGGTGACCGCGAAGCTCTTGGTCTCGGCCGGGAAGCCGTACCAGCGCAGGTGCGGCGAGATGTTCTGGCCGGTCATGCCGAAACTGTCGTAGACCTGGGCATCGCCCATCTGCTCGTCGTGCTCGACGTCGTCGCTTTCGACAGTGAAGGACGGCACGTTCGGCAGGAACTCGTGCGGCAGCGGAGCCCGTTCGGTCATCGTTCGCCTCCTGGTAGGCCTGGGGGATACAGGGGGTCGGGTCCCCCTGGGGCAACCCTGGGTTGGCCGTCGTGGCCAAGGCCAACGCTACTCAGCCGCCGGTCCGCGCCGCCGGCCGATGGCGGCTACGGTTGGAGGCAACCGGCGCCGGGACGGGACGGGGGCTGGCGAGGAAGGTCGAGCGGAGTCGTGAGGGTCACGCGCGGGCAGGCGGCGTGGGTGCGCCGCGGGGTGCTGGCCATCGTGCTGGCAGGCGCCGCGGTCATCCCGAGCCGCGCCAGCAGCGCGCCGTCGAAGCCGTGCGCGGGCAGCAGCTGCCTGACCTCCGGCCGGGTCAGGTGGACCGCCAGGCTGCCCGGTCGCTGGATCGCGCAGTCGGGCCTGACCGGGACCGTGACCAGCCAGGACTCGCCGTACGCCGCGGAGAGCAACCAGGTTGCCGCGGTTGGCTTCGGCACCACGGTGCTCGCCTTCAGCGCCGGCGCTGGCCGGCGGCTGTGGCAAGACCAGCTGACGGGCTTCCCGGCCGGCTCGTCGATCGTCTCGATCAGGGCCTGGTCCGGCGTGGTCACCGCCGGAGTCGACGTGCCCGGCCGCACGGCAGGCCAGTCGGTCAGGCGTGAGGTGGTACTCGCCGCGCGCACCGGCGTCAGGCGTGACACCTACCCGGCGGCGCTGTACGGCGGCGCGGTGACCGCCGATGCCAGGCGCACCGTCGTGGTCGGCACCAGGTCGGTGACCAGCTACGACAACGCCACCGGCAAGCCGCTGTGGCGGCAGGGCACCGGGGCGGCCGAGCAGGCGTGGCGGGTGGACGGCACCGAGCTGTATGTCACCGAGTCACGCGACGGCTACCTGGGCTCAGCGCCGGTGACCGCGTTGCGCCGGATCAACCTGGAAACCGGCAACGAGCGGGTGGTCAGCCCGCCGGGCAGTGCCTTCGCCGGTCAGCTCAGCCTGGTCACCGACGGCGTGGTGGTGTTCTCCGGGCCGGGCGGCCTGACCGGCTATGTCGGGAGCACCGGGCAGCTGCTCTGGCACCGGGCGGGCGTGCTGCCCGAGTTCGTCGACGTCGAGCCGCCGACGCTGTATGTCGCCAGCGGCACCGCCCTGGTCGGCATCGACCCGGTGAGCGGCGGTAACACGACCAGGCAGGCGGCACCTGGCGCGGCCGGCCTGTACGCGGTGCGCGGCGGCATCGCGCTCGGCCTTGACCAGGGCGCGCTCGGCGACGCCTGGGGCTACAGCTTCGCCACCAGGCGGGTGGTCTGGACCTCAGAGCGGCTGCCCTGGCCGCACTTCTTCGTGGACCTGTCCGGGCTCGGCGGCAGCGCTGACCCGTCAAGCGACACCGTGCTGCTTGCCGACTGCGCCAAGGTGGGCAGTGCCGCCTCCGCGACCGCCCCGCCGCCGTGCGTCAGGCCGCAACTGGTCGCGCTGAACCGCTGAGTCGCGCCGCCTGGACGGCTACTTGCCCATGACCGCTGGGAAGCCGCTGGCCGGGCTGCATGCCCTGGTCGAGTCGGCGACCTCCTGCCTGGTGGAGGTCGTCAGCCGGGCGCCGCCGCAACCGCCGCT
This sequence comes from Streptosporangiaceae bacterium, assembly GCA_030039155.1. Classification (GTDB taxonomy): domain Bacteria; phylum Actinomycetota; class Actinomycetes; order Streptosporangiales; family Streptosporangiaceae; genus JOPF074. Next base: position 7,405 of record JASHQL010000548.1, read on the forward strand.
GCCGCTGGACAGCGCGGCCAGCGTGATGGTGCCGGCCAGCAGCACCAGCGCCAGTGGCAGGAACACCAGGCCGGGCTGCGCGCGCAGCCGCCGCCTGGCCCTGGACTTGCCCGCGAGCCACGCCAGTACCCTGGCCGAGCCGTGCTTGAGGGCCTCGCGGCGTGGCATGGCCTCATCCCTGGTGAGCTTCCCGAAGGTGGCGAACAGCATGGCGAGCTTGGGGTCAGATCGCCGCAGCGCGCCTTCGATGCGCTCCAGGATTTTGCGCTGCCTCGCAGGTAGGCCCATTGAGTTCCCCCTTCTCAATCCCCCTGGAGCCCCAAGCTAACAGGCGCGTGCCTGGCACATCGCAGAGAGTCCGCAAGGTGCTACGCGGCAGCTGTCCTGATGGCCGTGGAGCGCATGGTTCGCGCTTTATTTGCCGGGAACGAGGAGTCGCCCGTGCCATGACGTTCGTCATGCCGAAGCCCGGATTGGTGACCCTGAGAACTCGCCCGTGGCCGGGCTAAGTTGACAGCAGCGGCCGAGCCAGCACCAGAAGGAGCCCCCTGACCATGTCCAGCCAGACGACCATCCAGATCGTGATCGGCGTCGCAGTCCTCGGCCTGCTGATCTACCGGCAGCTTCGGGCGCGGCCAGTCTCGGCCAGCGCGCTGCGGATCGTGGTGATCCTGGCCGTCATCGGGTTGTACGAGGCGGTGCAGTACTTCCACGGCAGGCACGCGGGAACCACAGTCTTCGTGGCACTCGGCGGCAGCCTGGTGCTGGCCGCCGTCTTCGCCGTGGCCAGGGCCATGACCGTACGGCTGTTCACCAGGGACGGCCAGGTCTGGCAGCAGGGCGGCTGGCTCACCGCGGTGCTGTGGGTGCTGGCGCTTGCCGCGCACCTTGGCTATGACGCGCTGATCGGCCAGCACAAGGACCTGGCCGGCCTGGGTACCGCCACCGCGTTGCTGTACCTGGCGGTCAGCTTCGGCATCCAGCGGGTGATCGTCCAGCAGCGGGCGGCCAGGCTGCAGCCTGGCCGCTTCGGGCCTGGCCAGCCGGCGGGCGGCCCGCTGGCGTGACTAGTCAGGCGGGCGCCGGTACCAGCCCGCCCAGGCGAAGTTGCCGACGATGATCAGTATCCACAGCAGCGCCAGTCCGGCGATCCAGCCACCGCCGCCGCCGGCACCGTCGTTGAGCTGCCTGGACATGGCGATCACGAATATCGACAACGGGATTCCGCTGATGACGGACCCGGCCAGCACGCTGCGCAGCACGATCCGCCTGGTCTGATCGGCCGGCTTGCGTGCGACCTTGGTGCCGGGCGTCCTGGCGAGCCGCTCATCCACCCTGGCCGCGATGTGCCCGTCGATCCGGTCAAGGAACGACGCCACGACAGCGTCCTGGTACTCGGGCGCGATCTCGTCGTGAGTCTCGGCTGCCGCCCGGATGTCGTGCGCGGTCGGTCGCGAACTGGCCATGGTCTAGCTCCCCTGAGTGAACGCGTATGGCGAGCGTAGCTACCAGGTGCCCTTTTGGCGCCCTAGGCGCGCTATGACACGCCAGCCTGCCATGACAAGCTGAGGCGTCATGCTGAAGTCGCTGCGGTCGGTGCTCAGGTTCGGGCCGGTCGAGCTGAGCCCGGCCGGGCGGCGGCTGCGGCGCGCCGCCAGCGTCGCCGACCTGCGGCTGATGGCCAGGCGGCGGCTGCCGCGCGGGGTTTTCGACTACGTCGACGGCGCGGCCGAGGATGAGCTGACGATGCAGCGGAACGCCGCCGCGTTCCGCCAGGTGGAGTTCAGGCCGCGGGTGCTGCGCGACGTCAGCGAGGTCGACCCGTCGGGCACCCTGCTCGGCAGGCCGCTGGCGATGCCGCTGGTGCTCGGCCCTACCGGGTTCACCAGGGCGGCGGGGTCCGGCGGCGAGGTTGACGTGGCGAGGGCGGCGGCGGCGGCGGGCGTGGTGTGCAGCCTGTCGACCCTCGGCACCACGTCCATCGAGGACATGGCCGCGGCGGCCAGCGGCAGGCAGTGGTTCCAGGTCTACGTCTGGCGCGACCGCGGGCTGGTGAAGGAGATGCTGGCCAGGGCCGCATCGGCCGGCTACGAGGCGATCATGCCGACGGTGGACACCGCGGTGCTCGGCCGCCGCGAGCGTGACGTGCGGCACGGGTTCACGC
>JASHQL010000549.1 GCA_030039155.1 Streptosporangiaceae bacterium
TGACCACCTTCCTGTCGGCTTTGCCGCGCCGGCTTGGTCATCCGTTCGCTCGGGCGGTCAAGCTCGGGCCGTCGCGACGCTTGCATTTACGCTGGCTAGTTGTTGCTCTCAGTGACCCCGCCCCGCCAGTCAGTGCTGGGCACGTTACCATGCGTAGTCATCCGGCGACGGCTTGCAACAGCAGATTGCCCGGGACACGCTCCGCGGCCAAGCCGCCGCGGCCGAACTGGCCGCCCGGCAAGCCGCCCTTTCCTCGCTGCCAAATTGACGAAGCACCCACCGGGCGGCTGGACGGCAAGGCACTGATCTGGTTCGCGGTAGCCTGCCGTGGTGGCAAGAGTCGTGATCGATGTGATGCTGAAACCGGAAATCCATGACCCGCAAGGCGAGGCAATCGTCAGTGCTTGTCACAGGCTCGGTTTCGATCGGGTCAGCTCGGTACGCCAGGGCAAGCGCTTCGAGCTCGAACTCGCAGGTCAGGCCGACGAAAGCGCAGTCGCCCAGATGGCGAAGCTGGCCGCCGAATTGCTCGCGAACCCGGTTATCGAGCATTTCTCCGTGCACGCAGACTGACCCGCTTTGTGGCGGCCCGTCGGCTCGCTTTAACCCGCTAACCTCCCTGAACAACACTGTTCGTCCAGAGATCGCCTGAGTTCATGATTACTCGGCTGCGTGCTGGGAAGCCTTCACAATGTGGATGGTGAATGAGCAGTAGACGACTCGGGGGCTGAGGAGCGGATGCGTACTCGGGTGGAGTCCGGGGAACGGGCCGTGGACGTTCAGTTCTGCCTAGTCTTCCCCCGCGAGGCGATCAGCGTCCCGGTGATGCGGCGCGTGCTCGGCGACACCCTCAGCAAGCTCGGCCTCGACGAGGCCTGCGTCTCCGACCTGCTGCTTGCGGTCACCGAAGCCTGCACGAACGTGCTCAGGCATGCCGGCCCTGGCCGGCGGTACGAGATCGTCGCCCATGTCGGCAGCAAGCGCTGCCTGCTCGAGGTGCTCGACGGCGGCCGCGGATTCGACGTCGCCAGCGTGGCGCGCAGGTCGGCGATCAGGCGGCCGGCCGGGCCGGTAGCGCGGCTGCGGCGGCATCCGGTACCGACCGGGCCGTCACCGGTCAGCGCGCTGCGCAGCAGGCTCAGGCGGTCCGGGCGGCTGTCCGAGAACAGTGCCATCGCCAGCCTGCCAGAGTCCGGCCGCGGCCTGGCCATCATGCAGGCCTGCGTGGACGACGTCACGCTGACCACCGGCCCTGGCCAGGGCACCGTGGTGTCGCTGCAGAAGCGGATCGAGTGGCGCAGCGACGCGCCGCTTGAGTTGCTGCCAGGCGTCACCGGCCAGCACACGCAACTGAGGGATGCCGGGTAGCCTGCCTGCATGCCCGGCCCACAGACGCACTGGCCGACGGGCCGCTCGTGACGGCAAGGATCGGCATCGTCACGTTTCCTGGCTCACTCGATGATCATGATGCGCAGCGTGCGGTGCGCCGGGCCGGCGGCACCGCGGTACCGCTCTGGCACGGCGACGCCAGCCTGCACGGCGTCGATGCTGTCGTGCTGCCCGGCGGCTTCTCCTACGGCGACTACCTGCGCTGCGGCGCGATCGCCAGGTTCGCGCCGGTGATGACCGAGCTGATCCCGGCGGCCAGGGCCGGCCTGCCGGTGCTCGGCATCTGCAACGGCTTCCAGATCCTCTGCGAGGCGCACCTGCTGCCCGGCGCGCTGACCCGCAACGAGGGCCGGCGTTTCCTCAATCGCGTTGTCCAAATCAGCATCGAGACCGTAGACACGGCCTGGACCAGCGAGTACTCGGCCGGCCAGCAGATCACCGTGGTGCTGAAGAGCGGCGAGGGCCGGTACGTCGCCGATCAGCGCACGCTCGCCGGGCTGACCGCCAGCGGGCAGGTGCTGGCCAGGTACGCGGGCCCGAACCCGAACGGCTCGGCGGTCGGCATCGCGGGCGTGCGGAACGCGGTCGGCAACGTGGCCGGCCTGATGCCGCACCCGGAGCACGCGATCGACGCGCTCACCGGTCCGTCAGCGGACGGGCTCGGCTTCTTCGCCTCCGCGCTGCATGCGGTCGCCGCGGGATGAGCGCGACCAGGCAAGACACCGTCGCCGACGCGGCCGCGACGCCGGACCGGCCGCAGCCCTACGCCGAGCTGGGGCTGACCGGCGAGGAGTACGACCGGGTCATCGGGCTGCTCGGCCGCCGGCCGACCGACGCCGAGCTGGCCATCTACTCGGTGATGTGGAGCGAGCACTGCTCCTACAAGTCGTCTCGCCGGCACCTGCGGCAGTTCGCGGAGAAAGCGCCGCGCACCGATGTGCTGCTTGCCGGGATGGGCCAGAACGCCGGGGTGGTCGACATCGGCCAGGGCTTTGCCGTTACCTTCAAAATCGAATCGCACAACCATCCGTCCTACGTGGAGCCTTTCCAGGGCGCCGCGACCGGGGTTGGCGGCATCGTGCGGGACATCCTGGCGATGGGCGCGCGGCCGGTCGCGGTGCTGGACGCGCTGCGGTTCGGCGCCGCGGACGCGCCGGACACCGGGCGGGTGCTGCCTGGCGTGGTGGCCGGCATCTCCTTCTACGGCAACTGCCTCGGCCTGCCGAACATCGGCGGTGAGCTGGCCTTCGATCCCTGCTATGCGGGTAATCCGCTGGTGAACGCGCTGTGCGTGGGGGTGCTCAGGCACGCCGACCTGAAGCTGGCGGCCGCTACCGGGCCTGGCAACAAGGTGGTGCTGTTCGGCTCGCGCACCGGCCCTGACGGCATCGGCGGCGCGTCGGTGCTGGCCAGCGCGTCGTTCGGCGGCTCAGGTGAGGGCGCCAAGAGGCCGAGCGTGCAGGTCGGCGACCCGTTCATGGAGAAGCTGCTGGTCGAGTGCTGCCTCGAGCTGTACGCGGCCGGCCTCGTCGTCGGCATCCAGGATCTGGGCGCGGCCGGCGTTGCCTGTGCCACCACCGAGCTCGCCGCAGGCGGCGGCACCGGCATGCGGGTCAGCCTGGACGCGGTGCCGCTGCGCGACGCCTCGCTTGGCCCGGCCGAGATCCTGATGAGCGAGTCACAGGAACGGATGATGGCGGTGGTCGAGCCGGGCGGCCTGCGCCGGTTCATGCAGATCTGCGCGAAGTGGGATGTGCAGGCCACCGTCATCGGCGAGGTGACCGGCACCGGGCGGCTGGAGATGAGCTGGCACGGCGCGCGGGTGGTGGACATCCCGCCTGCCAGCGCGGCCGACGACGGCCCGGTCTACGACCGGCCGGCCAGCCGCCCGCCAGGCCAGGACCGGCTGGCCGCCGATGACCCGGCGGCGCTGCCACGGCCTGGTGGCGGCGCCGAGCTTCGGGCCGCACTGCTGCAGCTGGTCAGCTCGGCTGATGCCGCGGACAAGACCTGGGTGACCGAGCAGTACGACAGCTACGTCCGCGGCGACACCGTGCTGGCCAGCCCGCACGACGCCGGACTGCTCAGGATCGACGAGGCAACCAACCTTGGCGTGGCGCTGGCCACCGACGGCAACGGCAGGTTCTGCCAGCTCGATCCGTACGCCGGCACCCAGCTCGCGCTGGCCGAGGCCTACCGCAACGTCGCCGCCACCGGCGCCAGGCCGCTCGCGGTGACCAACTGCCTGAACTTCGGCTCGCCCGAAGACCCCGCGGTGATGTGGCAGTTCACCGAGGCGGTACGCGGGCTCGCCGATGGCTGCCTGGCGCTCGGCACCCCGGTGACCGGCGGCAACGTCAGCTTCTACAACCAGACCGGCGGTTCGCCGATCTATCCGACTCCGGTGGTCGGCGTGCTCGGCGTGCACGCCGATGTGCGCAGCCGGCTGCCGTCGGCGTCCGGCGTGGCCGGCGCGAGCCTGCTGCTGCTCGGCACGACCCGGCTCGAGCTTGGCGGTTCGCTGTGGGCGCACATCGCGCACGGTCATCTCGGCGGCCGCCCGCCGGCCGTCGACCTGGCAGCCGAGCAGGCGCTGGCCGGGCTGCTCGCGGCGGCCGCAGCGGGCCGGCTGCTGCTGGCAGCGCACGACCTGTCAGACGGCGGCCTTGCCGTCGCGCTGGCCGAGTACTGCGCAGTCGGCCAGGTCGGCTGCCGGGTCGAGCTGCCAGGCGATCCGTTCACGCTGCTGTTCAGCGAGTCGGCAGCGCGCGCGCTGGTTGCGGTGCGGCCAGCCAGCGAAGGCGCGTTCGCCGCGGCATGCGCCGCGGCCGGCGTCCCGGCCACCGTGCTTGGCAGTACCGGCGGGACGGCACTGCGGGTTTCCGGCCTGTTTGAGATCGAGGTAGCCGAGCTGACCGCAGCCCGCCTGGCGACGCTGCCCGCGCTGTTCGGCTGACCAGCCTCCTGCGTTGGCCGGCCTCCTGCGTTGGCCGGCCTCCTGCCTTGGCGGCCGCCCGCGCCGGCCGGCAGCGCTAGAGCGACCACCAGAACGAGATCAGCTCCTGCCCTGGCGGGAGCGCGCGACAGCCGCCGAGTGCCACCTGGCCGGACGGCGGGCCGTCCGGGTGCGACAGGCACAGCTTGCTGACCATGCTGCGGTAGGCACCGTAGACGTGCTTGCTCACGGTGACCTGGCTGCCGACCCGTTGCCAGCGCTGCGCCGCGCCGAGGTCGCAGCGTTGCAGGGCGATGGTGGCGTGGCTGCCGCGGCCGGCCACGCCGAGGCAGCGGCCGTCGGGGATGTAGATGAAGGTATAGGCGCCGCCGGCCATCTCGTCGGCGGTCCACATCGGGTGGCCGACCACCAGATCGGCGGCAGGTACGGCGGCGAACCTGAGGCCCGCGCTGGTCTGCTGCAGTTGCGTCGGCACGGCGCCGTGCGGCCCGGCGGTCAGCGTGACCAGGCCGACGCTCTGCACGCTGATCACCTTGTCAGGCAGCTGCGCGGTCCGCGCTTTCGCGGCAGAGTGCTGGGTCAGCAGGTACCCGGCGGCGCCGGCGGCCGCCACTACCACGACGGCGACGATCCCGGTGATCCTGGCTGCACTGCCGGCCCGGCGACCCCGCGCGTAGCGCTGACCAGCCATACCGAACGATTTACAGCCAACCTGCCCGCGGTGTGGCCGAAATCCGGAATTGGTGCCGAAAAAGTCTCGTCAGCACGCTGAGCTAACCTTCAGTACCGTGCCAGCGCAGCGCCAGGACCCGCAGCGGCTGCTGGCCGCGCTGAACCAGCAGCGGGCGGCGGACGGGCTTGAGCCGTGGGCAGGCCAGGTCACCGGGCCGGCCCTCGGCACCGCGCTGGTCGCCGCGGTCGCCGGGGCTGCAGACCGGGGCGGCGAGCCGGCCAAGGTCGCGCTGCGTCAGGCGGTGACCTACCTGCTCGGGCTGCTGGCGGCCAGGGCGCCAGGCCGCACCGTCGAGGTACGGGTCCCGCCGTTTGCCGCGGTCCAGTGCATCGCAGGGCCCGCGCATACGCGCGGCACGCCGCCGAACGTGGTCGAGACCGACCCGGTGACCTGGATCAGGCTGGCTACCGGCAGGACGGCGTGGGCCGACGCGGTGGCCGTCGGCCGCGTGCGGGCCAGCGGCTCGCGCTCTGACATATCCCGCTACCTGCCACTCGTGGCGGTCGGCCGGGCCGGTGCCGATGGTCACTAGAATTGCCTGGTGATCAAGCCAGACGGCCGCCTCACTCTCGATCTCAGCCAGGATGACCAGCCGCCGCGCGATGCCTGCGGAGTCTTCGGCGTCTGGTCACCAGGCGAGGATGTCGCCAAGCTCGCCTACTTCGGGCTGTACGCGCTGCAGCATCGCGGGCAGGAGTCTGCCGGCATCGCGGTCAGCGACGGCGCCAGGATCGTGGTGTACAAGGAGATGGGCCTGGTTGCCCAGGTCTTCGACGAGTCCGTGCTGAGCACGCTGCGCGGGCATGTGGCGGTCGGCCACTGCCGGTACTCCACCAGCGGATCGTCGGTCTGGGAGAACGCGCAGCCGACCTTCCGCGCCACTCCTTCGGCCAGCCTGGCGCTCGGGCACAACGGCAACCTGATCAACACCGCAGAGCTGGCGGCGCTGGTCGGCGGCCGGACGGCGGGCCGGGCGGGCACCCCGACATCCGACACCGACGTGCTCACCGCGCTGTTCGCCGCGCCCGGCGAGACCGTCGCGGCCGACGGGCATCACCCTGGCGTCGAGGCCGCCGCGCTGGCCACGCTGCCGCTGGTCCGCGGCGCCTACTCGCTGGTCTTCATGGACGAGGCCACGCTGTACGCGGCCAGAGACAGTTACGGGTTCAGGCCGCTGGTGCTCGGCAGGCTGGCCAGGGGCTGGGTGGTGGCAAGCGAGACCGCCGCGCTCGACATCGTCGGCGCGACGCTGGTCAGGGAGGTCGAGCCGGGCGAGCTGATTGCCATCGACGAGCGCGGCGTCAGGTCAGCCAGGTTCGCCGAGCCGCGGCCGGCCGGCTGCCTCTTCGAGTACGTCTACCTGGCCAGGCCAGACACCACGATCTCCGGGCGCAGCGTGCAGTCCGCTCGGGTTGAGGTCGGCCGGCGGCTTGCCGCCGAGCACCCGGTGGCGGCAGACCTGGTCATCCCGGTGCCGGAGTCAGGTACGCCGGCGGCCATCGGCTACGCGCAGGCTAGCGGGATTCCCTACGGCCAGGGGCTGGTGAAGAACTCCTATGTCGGCAGGACGTTCATCCAGCCGAGCCAGACGATCAGGCAGCGCGGCATCAGGCTGAAGCTGAACCCGCTGCGCGAGGTCATCGAGGGCAAGCGGATCGTGGCGGTGGACGACTCCATCGTCAGGGGCAACACCCAGCGGGCGATCGTGGCCATGCTGCGGGAGGCCGGCGCGGCCGAGGTGCACGTCAGGATCTCCAGCCCGCCGGTGGCCTGGCCGTGCTTTTTCGGCATCGACTTCGCCACCAGGGCGGAGCTGATCGCCGCCAGCCTGTCGGTGGCCGAGATCACCGAGTCCATCGGCGCCGACTCGCTCGGCTACGTCTCGCTCGACGGCCTGACCGCCGCCACCACGCTGCCGGCCGGGCAGCTGTGCCGCGCCTGCTTCGACGGCGCCTACCCGATGCAGGTGCCAGCCGGCCAGGGCAAGCACATGCTGGAACGGGCCGCTGCGGCCGGCCTGGGCGGACCGGCCTGATGCAGCCTGCCGGGCGGCCAGGCTGGCCGGCCAGCTACGCCGCGGCCGGCGTGGACATCAAGGCAGGCGACCGCGCGGTTGACCTGATGAAGGCGGCCGTGGCCAGGACCGCCGGGCCCGAGGTCGTCGGCGGCATCGGCGGCTTCGTCGGCCTGTTCGACGCCAGCAAGCTGCGGCAGTTGCGCCGCCCGCTGCTGGCCACCTCAACCGACGGCGTCGGTACCAAGGTGCTCATCGCGAGGCGGCTCGGCGTGCTCGACACCATCGGCATTGACCTGGTCGGCATGGTCGTCGACGATCTGGCCGTCTGCGGTGCCACGCCGCTGTTCATGACCGACTACGTGGTGTGCGGCAAGGTCAGGCCGGCGCGGGTGGCCGCGATCGTGGCCGGCATTGCCGAAGGCTGCGTGCAGGCCGGCTGCGCGCTCATCGGCGGCGAGACCGCAGAGCACCCTGGGCATCTTGACCCGGACGACTTCGACCTGGCTGGCGCGGCGACCGGCGTGGTCGACGCCGACGACCTGCTCGGCGCCGACCGCGTGCGGATCGGCGACGTGGTGCTCGGGATGGCGTCGTCCGGGCTGCACAGCAACGGCTTCTCCCTGGTCAGGCAGATCATCGACGCGCCGGGCTCGGCACTCGACCTGGCTGCGACGCCACCCGAGCTCGGCCGGCCGCTCGGCGCCGAACTGCTGACCCCGACCAGGATCTATGCCAGGGACTGCCTGGCGCTGGCCGCCGGCTGCGAGCTGCACGCGCTCGCGCACGTCACCGGCGGCGGGCTCGCGGCGAACCTGGCCAGGGTGCTGCCGGCCGGTGCCGATGCCGAGCTTGACCGTGCCAGCTGGCAGCCTGCCCCGGTATTCGGCCTGCTGGCAAGCCGCGGCGGCGTGCCGAGGACGGAACTGGAGCGGGTCTTCAACATGGGCGTCGGGATGGCCGCCGTGCTGCCAGCCGACCAGGCCGACCGCGCGGTGACGCTGCTGGCCGGCCGCGGGCTGCCCGCCTGGGTCCTCGGCACGATCGTTTCAGGGAACGGGGAGGCACGCCTGCACGGCGAGTACGCAGGCTAGCCTTGCTCTGGCTGCGGGTCAGCCCGCCCTTGATGCCGCGCCGCCCGAACTCAGCAGGCTGTCGTCGGCGTCTTCGTCGAGGTCATCCTCGTCGTCGAGGTCATCCTCGTCGGCTGAGTCCTCGTCGTCGGAGAAGTCTTGCTCGTCCAGGTCCCCGTACGCGGAGTGCCCGTCATCGTGCTGCCGATCCGTACCGACACCCAGCTCGGCCCGCAGCCGGTCGAGATCGGTGCCGCCCCCGCTGTACTTCAGCTGGCGTGCCACCTTGACCTGCTTGGCCTTGGCTCGGCCGCGCCCCATTGGCTCGACCCCCTCGAACGTACGAGACCCGTAGGTCCCTGGTCACCGCACTAAAAGTTATCGCTTACCGCGCCTTTGTTCCAGGCTTACCCGCACACGAGACAAACCCGCCGCAACTCCCCCAGCCGAGGAGTGCGGCGCGCTTGCGCAGGCGTACAGGTATAACCGTACCTGCTTTGCGCAGTAGCCGCCTCCGATGATTCCAGCCAGCTTGATCAGCTGCCTAGGTATATGGCCCTGAGCCTGCCGACCTCGGCGATGCGCCGCTCGGCCAGCCGGTCGGCGGCGACGGCGGGCGGTACGCCGTCCTTGTCCGCTGCCTGCAGGATCTGCCGGGTCGTGCTGAAAATCTGCTCGGCCCTGGCCTGTGCACGCTCGAAGCTGAACCCGTGCAGCTCATCGGCCACCTGAATGACACCGCCCGAATTCACCAGGTAGTCGGGCGCGTAGACAATGCCGTGGTCGGCCAGCAGCTTCTCCACGCCGGGATGGGCGAGCTGGTTGTTGGCGCCACCGCAGATGATCTTCGCGGTCAGCGTGCCGACCGTCTCGTCGTCGACCGCGCCGCCGAGCGCGCACGGGGAGTAGATGTCGAGCCTGGTCGCGACGAGCTGATCCCGGCTCGCCGCCACGGTCACCTGCGGGTGCTTGGCGCGGACCCGCTCGACAGCCGCGTTGCTGGTGTCGTAGACCACGACCTGAGCACCGTCGGTGATGAGGTGATCCACCAGCCGGTGGCCGACCTTGCCCACCCCCTCGATGCCGACGACGCGGCCGTCCAGGCTGGTGCTGCCCCAGACATGCTCGGCCGCCGCCCGCATGCCCTGGAACACCCCGAACGCGGTGAGGACCGAGGAGTCGCCTGCCCCGCCGTTGGGCACCGTGCGCCCGGTGACGTGCGCGGACTCCCTGGCGACAATGTCCATGTCCTCGCTGTAGGTGCCGATGTCGCAGGCGGTGATGTACCGGCCGTTCAGCGACTCCACGAAGCGGCCATAGGCGCGCAGCAGGGCTTCGGACTTGAGCCTGGCCGGATCGCCGATGATCACGGCCTTGCCGCCGCCGAGGTCCAGCCCGGCCAGCGCGTTCTTGTAGGCCATGGCCCTGGACAGGTTAAGCACGTCCGCGAGTGCCTCGTCCTCGCTCCGGTACGGGTAGAAGCGGGTGCCGCCGAGCGCCGGGCCGAGCGCGGTCGAGTAGATGGCGATGATGGCGCGTAGTCCTGACGCCTGGTCCTGGCAGAAGACAACCTGCTCGTGGCCTGGCTGGCCGGCCGGGCCGTGGTCGCCGAGCTGGGCTACGTCAGGATCATCGCCCGCGCTGCTCTTGTCACTGCTGCCGAAGACATTGGTCACTGAGGTGGCTCCCAGCGTGAGTTCCGCATCCCCGTTGACGCGGGATCGGGCACCAGCCTATGCCGGTCCGCGAGGCGGCCGAGCCTCACTTTGGTTATCACCGAGGTACGGATACCCCTTCTCATGATGGGTACGGCATGTCACGATTAGTCATGCTGCCTTCTGCACGGCCGCTACATCTGATTCGGCATCATTTGCCCGTTGTGATGCCGAGCTGGCTGTGTGCGACTGCGTACGCAGCGTGTAGAGCGAGCGGCCAGCGGGCAAATACTCTCGAAGCAGAGTATCTCGCTGCACTCCGGCGGATTATCACAGGACATCTGCCGGTTGCATAGAAAAGGGAGGAGCGGGTTTACAGGTTCCCTGTAGGCGCAGTTGTTGCACTGGGGCCGAAGATGGCGCATCCGAACCGGGCGTGCTGGACCCGGCGCAAGCTGCACCAGATCACGGCCAGGCAGGCGAGCTGCAGGGACCTTCAGGAAGGTGCGCGACCGCGAAGCGCGGGTGCTGGCAGGCAACGGCCGGCCCGCAGCGGCTGTGGAAGCGGCCGGAGGAAGGGGGGAGCCACGGTTCGACAGACGGCCTTTGCGCATGGCCAGTCATCATCTTCAGAGTTGGCCGTGCGTTGCCGATAGCACGCCGTGCGGTGGGAACGGTGCGCTGTTATGGCTGATCAGGCCGTTGCGGCAATCGAGCTAAGTAGCTGATGGGAGGCGCGGATGACTTTTCCGAATCCGCCCGTTGCGACGGTGCGTGTCGCTAGAATCACGCAGCGTGACACCGTGAGCCGGGGGAGAGATGTCGGCGACGCGCCAAAAGAAACTTTGCTCCCGGTTGTCGACGTGTCACCGCTGGTGATGGCAATATGGTCTGAGTGGACTATATGGGACATCCAAGGCAGGCTCCAGGGCGGAGCCACGAGAAGCAAGAAACGCAGGATCGCAGTACCGGTCCAGGAGGAGAGGCCGTCAACATGTCTGCACGTACACCAGAGGCTGAGCCGCTGCTCACACCGGCTGAAGTCGCGACCATGTTCCGCGTTGACCCGAAGACAGTGACCAGGTGGGCGAAGGCTGGAAAGCTCACGTCCATCAGGACACTCGGCGGTCACCGGCGCTATCGGGAGACCGAGGTTCGCGCACTGCTGGCCGGCATTCCGCAGCAGCGCTCAGAATAACGAAACGCCGCGTCCTGGCACGTGTTGCCAGGACCGCCGAGGCGCGGCGACGTGCCGTCGGCGGCGGCTCAGTAGAAGGGGGGTCGGCCCCGGCAGAGCGGCCACGCATCGGGGGAAGCGCTCGCGCAGATGCGATTGGCAGCGTTCGCAACAGAGCAGCCGGGGTCGATCCGGCCTCTCTCCGCAGGCGGAGGGCAGGCCGGCTGGCTGGCTGAGGTCCGGCCACGTACGTTCAAGATCAAGGCAGCACGAGCCGGCCAGGTGGCCGGCCGCACGTTGTCGTGTCGGCCAGGGCGGCAGCATCGCCAGAGTTCCAGGTGCTTGCCCGAAGTCCCCGGTGCTTGCCCGAAGTCCGCGGTGCTTGCCCGAAGTCCGGGGTGCTTGCCCGAAGTCCGCGGTGCTCGCCGGACCTCGGACCGCGCGGCAACCGCCGGCCTCGCGATTACTTTCAGTAGCGCCCAAGCAACTTTTCGTAATCCAGCCTGCCGCCATTCGTGCCCGGCCATACTGGTCAGCATGCCGCCGGCATTCCGGCGCCACGGCGGCATTGTTCGGCGTCTGCGCTGAACCGGCTCAAAGGGGCGGGGGTCCCGTGCGGGCGGTGCGGCGCGGCTAGCGTCCGGGGGGACCTCGCCGAGTGGCGGTTAGCGGACGGCGCTGTTGAGGGGAGGGTCGCCATGCGTGATCCGGACTTGGTCGCACGTGCTGAACGGGCCGCGGCAGCGCTGGAACAAGCATGGCGCGAGTGGCGCGCCAAGCACGGCCGAGGCGCCGACCCGTTACCGCCGGTCTCCAGCTACGTCGGGTACTCCATCGATGAGCCATGGGGCGAGCCCAGGGTGCTGTTCGGCGTGGATGCCACCGATGCCGAGGAGTTCGCGGCGCTGCTCGAAGGGCATGTCTGCGTCGGGCCGATCCACTCGGCGGTCACCGCGATGCAGGCCTCAGGCGCGCTCGGCGACCGGTCGTCGTCGGCGACCGCGATCCTGCGGATACCCGCTCAGGCACCGCCGGCCGGACAGTCAGATACCGCGCCGTCGCCGGCCAGGCCCGGCGGCGCGGTTCGCGATCAAGCCGGTCAGGACAGTGCCGGTCAGGACAGTGCCGGTCAGGACAATGGCGCTGGTCCGGCGCTGGACTGGCGGTCCGCGCCCGACTCCTCGGTGACCGCCGCCTTCGACAGGGCCGACGTGCTCGGCGGTGCGACCCCGGTTGCCGACGGCGTGTACTGGCCGGAGCCGGCCGACAGGTACGACACCGTGCAGACGCCGATCGCAGCGGCCGCGTCGCGCGCGGTGTCGCAGGC
>JASHQL010000550.1 GCA_030039155.1 Streptosporangiaceae bacterium
GCTCCTGTGGCCACGGCTGCCGGCGCCGCGTCCTGTGTGCGGCGCCCGGCCGTGGCCACCACGACCTACTGGCTGACCGGCTAGCCAGGCCAAACCAGTGACACCGCAGACAACGGCACGCGCAGCACGAGCGTCGTCACTCTCAGTACTTAACCAGGAACGCAACGCAGCTACCGGGAACGCAACGCAGCTACCGGGAACGCACACAGCAGCTACCCGGAACGCAACGCAGCTAACGGAAGGTCAATCTGATGGGCACATGGGCGGTCATTGCAGCCAAGGAAGCCGCGATCGCATCTAGCGTCGGCGCTGGCATTGTCCCCGCGATCGGGAACAGCGCCGTTGACGGCTTTGCCGTCGGCACGCTGCTCTCTGGCGCATGCTTCATGCTGGTCGCGGCGCAGCGGCGGACGAAGCTGCAGAAGCGGTACGGATCCGGTCAGGGCGCGGGCGCGCTTGCCGCGCTGCCGCCGAGCCCGTCGAGCATCGGCACGTTTGGCGACGAGTCGGCAGAAGCCCTGGTGCCCGGTCAGCCGGGCGCCGACCAGGAGCCGGCCGACCTGGTGCCGGACGGCCTGGTGCCGGACGGCCGCGGCGGCTACCGGAGCAAGCACCGGCTCACCGACCCGGCCGCCGCGACTGACCGGTGGCCGGACGCGAGGCGCGGCGCGCCCAGGCATGCCGCGCCGTCGGTGAGCTTCGGCGACAGGATGGCCAGCCTGTTCACCGTCCGCCAGGTGGCCGTCCGGTCTTAGCGGCAAGGTTCGCCCCGGCCAGGCCCTGGCCGGGGCGGACGCCGTAGCGCGCCGCGGCTAACGGCGTGCGGGCCTGCCGGATGACCTGCCGCCGCAGCGTCGCCTTCCTGCTGCCGTCGGCGTAGAGCCGCAACTTGGACAGCTCCCAGTGGCCATACTCTGCGTGCTCGGTCAGGATCCGCCGGGCCGCGTCTCTTGTGGTGCCGCGCGGTAGGTGAAGCACCAGGTAGGAATACTCGACCATCACCTTCATTGTGCGTGAACCGCCGGGTGATTCAATCGCAATGCGGGGAATCAGCCGGCCCGATGCCGGGAACGCAGTCCCCTGGGACTGTGGACACTGGTCTCCGCTGGCCGGGAACACGGGCCACAGGTCTGCGAGTTTAGGTTGACGGCGGGGGCTGCCAGGAGGTACAGACAGGGGGCTGTCGGCACTCCGGGTGCTCGCGGAATCGCCGAGAGCACTAACCTGCGTCATCGGACGCGGTAGCCTCCTGGGGCATTTGCAGGATGTGAAGGTGAGATTGTGGCAACAACGACCGAGGGCAGCAAGGCGCGCGCGGCCGGAGCGAACGGCGGCGGCACCAAGCTGGTCATCGTCGAGTCTCCGAGGAAGGCCAGGACGATCGCTGGCTACCTCGGCAAGGGCTATGTCGTCGAGTCCAGCATCGGTCACATCCGCGACATGCCCGACAAGGCCGCCGAGATCCCGACGAAGTACCGCGGCGAGGCGTGGGCCCGCCTCGGCGTGGACGTGGACCACAACTTCGAGCCGCTGTACGTCGTCAACTCCGACAAGAAGCAGCAGGTCTCCAAGCTCAAGCAGCTGCTGAAGAACGCCGACGAACTGCTGCTGGCCACCGATGAAGACCGCGAGGGCGAGGCGATCGCCTGGCACCTGCTCGAGGAGCTGAAGCCGCGGATCCCGGCCAGGCGGATGGTCTTCCACGAGATCACCCCCGAGGCCATCGCGCACGCCGTCGCCACCCCGCGCGAGGTCGACCAGGGCCTCGTCGAGGCCTACCAGACCCGCCGCGTGCTCGACCGGCTGTACGGCTACGAGGTCTCGCCGGTGCTGTGGAAGAAGGTCATGCCGCAGTTGTCGGCCGGCCGCGTGCAATCGGTGGCCGTCCGTTTGGTGGTCGATAGGGAACGGGAACGAATAGCGTTCCGCGCGGCTCGCTACTGGGACCTCGAGGCCGTGTTCGCGACAACCAAGCCGGCCGGGCAGGATTCCGACGTCAGCTCGTTCCCGGCAACGCTCGTTTCTGTCGACGGGCGGCGGGTCGCCCAGGGCCGTGACTTCAGCCCGACCGGCGAACTGCGCACCGCCGACAGCACGGACCTGCTGCACCTGGACGGCGCGGCAGCCGCGGCGCTGGCCGACCGGCTCCGCAGCGCGGCGTTCTCGGTGAAGTCGGTCGAGCGCAAGCCGTACCGGCGCTCGCCGTACGCGCCCTTCCGCACCACCACGCTGCAGCAGGAGGCATCGCGCAAGCTCGGCTTCTCGGCCAAGTACACGATGCAGGTGGCGCAGCGGCTGTACGAGAACGGCCACATCACCTATATGCGGACCGACTCGATCACGCTGTCGCAGACAGCCATCAACGCGGCCAGGAAGCAGGCACGTGAGCTGTACGGCGCCGAGTACGTGCCGGATGCACCGCGGATGTACACCAGCAAGGTGAAGAGCGCGCAGGAGGCGCACGAGGCGATCAGGCCGGCCGGCGACTCGTTCCGCACGCCGGCCCAGACCGACCTGAGCGGCGACGAGCTGCGGCTGTACGAGCTGGTGTGGAAGCGGACCGTCGCCTGCCAGATGAAGGAC
>JASHQL010000551.1 GCA_030039155.1 Streptosporangiaceae bacterium
AAGACGCTCAGGGGCAGCCTGGATCACGTGATCGCCGAGGGCGAGCAGGCAGCCGACGCCTACCTGCGGGTGATCCTGGCCGAGAAGGCCAGGGCAGGGCTCGGCGATCTGGTCAGGGAGCAGCTGCCGAACGTGCTCGAGGTCCAGCTCGACGAGGCGCACCGGCCAAAGCCAGGCGGCGGCAGCGACCAGACGAAGGACGCGCCGAGCCGGGCCGACCGCAGCCCGGTCCAGCTGTTCGGCGACTACCTGACCGAACTGGACGCGGACAGCGACCACAAGGTGCGGCGCATGTTCGCGGAGTTGCTCGACGAGATGACCGGCGAGCACCAGGCCGCGACCGCGGGCCAGGCATAGCCATGCGCCCGCTGCGACTGGTGCTCGACGGCTTCGGCAGCTACCGCAACCGCACCGAGGTGGACTTCACCGACGTCGACTTCTTCGCGCTCGTGGGCCCCACCGGCTCGGGCAAGAGCACGGTCATCGACGCGCTGTGCTTCGCGCTGTACGGCACGGTGCCGCGCTGGGGCAACGAGAAGGAGATCCGCAACGCGCTGGCGCCCTCGGCGAACGCCTGCCAGGTGCAGCTCGTGTTCGAGGTCGGTGGCGCCAGGTACGTCGCGGCACGAGACCTGCAACGCAGAAGGGACCAGGTGTCGACGAAGGCCGCGCGGCTGGAGCGGCTCGACCCGGCCATCCCGCCGGACGCCGACCTCAAGCAGATCCTCGAGGCCAGCGTCGAGCAGCTCGCCGAGGGCCCGGACAACGTCAAGGCCGCCGTGCAGGAACTGCTCGGCCTCAGCTACGAGCACTTCACCCAGTCGGTGCTGCTGCCGCAGGGCGGCTTCGCCGAGTTCCTCCGCGCCAAGCCGGCTGACCGGCAGCAACTGCTGGTGGAGCTGCTGGCGTTCGGCGTCTACAAGACCATCGGCGAGCGGGCCAGGGAGCGTGCCAAGCGGGCCGACGGCATGCGCGAGGCGGCGCAGCAGGCCCGCGACCGGCTGGCCGGCGCCAGCGAGCAGGCCGAGGCGCAGACCGCGGCCAGGCTGGCCGGCCTGACCGCCCTGGCCGACACCATCGACGAGCGGCTGACCGGCCTCGCCGAGTTGCAAAGGCAGTCTGCCGCCGCCAAGCAGGCCGCAGAGCAGAACGGGAACGAGACCCAGCAGCTGACTGCCCTTCGCATGCCGGATGCCGCTCCAGGCCTGGCTGCGCAGATCAATGCCGCTGAAACAGCGGTCAGCGCAGCCAGGCAACGGCGGGACGCGGCCGAGCAGCTCGCCCAGGACGCTGGCGCCGCACGCGAACGGCTGCCGGACAAGGCCGAGACGCAGCGCCTGATCGGCGTGCACATCGAGGCCAGGGAGCTAGCAGGGAAGAACCAGCAGGACGAGGCTGAGCTGCGGCTGTGCCAGACCACGGAGGAGTCCAGGGCCGGCCAGGCCCAGCTCGCCGAGCAGCAGCTCGCCCAGGCCAGGGAGGCGGACGAGGCGGCAAGGCGCGCGCACGCGGCGGCTGGCCTGGCCCAGACGCTGCATGTCGGCGAGGACTGCCCGGTCTGCCGCCAGCCGGTCAGCTCGCTCCCGGCAACCTCGGCGCCCGCCGACCTGACCGCCGCGAAGGCGAACCTGGACAGCGCCACCAAGCTGCACCGGGAGGCGCAGCGCCTGCACGCGGCCGCCACGGCGGCGACGGCCGCCGCCGGTGCCGCAGTTCAGGCGACGAGCGACAGGCTCGCCCAGGCTTCTCGTTCCCTGGCAAATGCGCCAGCTGAAGACGACCTTGCCGATCAGCTCAAGGCGATCATGGCCGCGGACGAGGCAGCGCTACGGACCCGCACGGAGGCGACGGCGCGGCAGCGCGAACTCGCCTCGGCCGAGCAAGCGCGCGCCGGGCTGGCCAGGGCGGAGCAGCAGGCGTGGGCGGCGCTGCGGGCGGCGCGGGACAAGCTGGTCGCGCTCGGTGCGCCCGAGGTCGAGTCCGGCGACCTTGCCGCGGCCTGGGAGCTGCTGCTGTCCTGGGCGCGAGCCGAGCGGGACGAGCACCGGCTGGCGCAGCCCGAACTCGATCAGGCTGCGGCCGCACTGCAGCACCAGCACCAGCAGGCGGCCGCGGAGATCACCCGGCTGCTCGGCGAGCACGGCATCACCGGCGTGCATGACCCGGCCAGGGCGCCGGCGGCGGTCGCCGAGCAGCGGGTCGGGGCGCAGCGCGACCTGCAGCGGATCCGCGAGGACCTGGCAACCGCGCGGCTGCTTGACCAGCAGATCACGGCGCACCGCGAGGACTTCCAGGTGGCCAGCATGCTCGGCAACCTGCTGCGGGCCGATCATTTCGAGGCCTGGCTGTGCACCGAGGCGCTCGACTCGCTGGTGCGCGAGGCGTCAGCGACGCTGATGGAGCTGTCCGGCGGCCAGTACGAGCTCGGCCGGAACGCGCGCAACGAGCTGATCGTGATCGACTACTCCGACGCGGGCACCGAGCGGCCGGTGCACACGCTGTCCGGCGGCGAGACGTTCCAGGCGTCGCTGGCGCTGGCGCTCGCGCTGTCCCGCCAGGTGATCGGCCTGTCAGCCGGGATGCGCGAGCTGAACTCGATGTTCCTTGACGAGGGCTTCGGCACCCTCGACCCGGACACGCTGGAGACGGTTGCCAGCACGCTGGAGCGGCTCGCGGCAGACTCTGATCGCATGGTGGGCGTGATCACGCACGTGGCCGAGCTTGCCGACAGGGCGCCGGTCAGGTTCCTGGTGAACCGGACCGGCAGCACGTCCACGATCCGCAAGGAGCGCGCGTGACGACGCTCATTGCGCCCGCATCGTTCTCGGTTGACCCGTGGGATCCGAGCTACGGCCAGGCGTTCACCGAGGACATGGATGCGCAGGGGTTCGCCGAGACCAGCGCGGAGCTGAACCTGGACCTGGAGGTCCAGGCGGACCGGTGGCACCCGGTTGACCCGCCGGACCGGCTGGCCGCGCCGGACACGCTGCTGTTCCTTGACGGGGTCCGGCGGATCGACGCGCGGATCTGGGTGCACGGCGCTGACCCGCAGCCGGCCCCCGGCATCGCCGCCTCGTACGCGGCCGGGCTGGTGTGCTGCAACGGCAGCGTTGCCAACGGCCCGGCGACCATCACCGGCGTGGCGGTGGAACGCGGGCTGTTCACCGGGGCCAAGGACGCCGCCGACATCGAGAGCCGGCACGCGAACTACCCGGCGCGGGTCGCCGCGGGGGCGGGCATGGACAAGCTGTCGCTGGCCCTGCAGCAGCAGCTCGGCGAGGCCGAGGTGCAGCTGGCGCTGCTGTTCAGGGCGGCGCACCCGGACGCGAACGACCTGCTGGTCGTGGACGGGCCGCTGCGCGGCCGCAGTCACCTGGACCGGACGATCGGCTACATCAAGACCCACCACACCGCGTACCTGCCGGCCAAGCAGGCCCGCACCGTCACGCTGCTGGCGCCCGGCCAGCGCACGCCCGCGTTCACCATGGGCACGTCGTGGCGGCGCAATTCCTGGTACCTGCGGCTGCCAGGCGCGGCCAGCGCGCAGGCGCCGTGGTCCGGCGTGGTCAGGCTGGAATGCTCGGCCGACCTGCCGACGGCCGAGGTGACCAGGCTGGCCGGCCTGAGCGCGCGGCTGCTGCCACCGCTGGCCAGCTCAGCGCACAAGGACCCGCGGGCGCCGCAGAACCTGGTGCCGATCGGCGGGCTCGAGCGCGAGCTGCGCCGCCGGCTCGGCGACCAGCAGCTGCTGTACCGCTCGCTGCGGGCCGCGGCGAGCGCGCACGGGGCGTGACCGCCAGCTGTTCCCGCAACGTTTGCGGTTTTGGTGTCGTTATAGCAGCACCAAAACCGCAAACGACGCAGCGTTAGCGCCTGATCCTGGCGGCGAACAGCTCGCGCAGGCTGACCACGCCGCAGACCTGGCGGCCCTCGACCACCGGCAGGTGCCTGAACCCGTTCAGCAGCATGATCTGCGCGGCCTCTTCCGGCGAGGCGTCAGGACTGGCCGCGTGCGGGTCGGGTGTCATCCACGCCGACACCTTGGAGTCGCGCAGGTCCTGGCCCGATGCGGCGGCCCTGAGCACGTCGCGCTCGGTCAGGATCCCGGCCAGGAACGTGCCCTGCATGATGACGGCGGAACCGACCTTCGCCGCCACCATGGACCGCGCGGCCTCGGCCACCGACGACTCTGGCGTCGCGGTCACCACCGAGCCGTTCATCAGGTCGCGAAGTGTCGTCACCGCATGTCCTCCCGGTCAGGTCAG
>JASHQL010000552.1 GCA_030039155.1 Streptosporangiaceae bacterium
AATGTGCGAGCCAATGCGCGGGTCCTGACGGCAGTGCACGTCGCCGCGCTCGCGCTGCTGCTGACCGGATGCGCCACCGTCACCGGCCATCCGGCGACCACACCGGCAGCCAACGCCCCGGCCACGCCGGCCACGCCGGCCACCACAGTCGGCCCGGCCGCAGCACGCTACGGCCAGCGCCGGCCCGACGTGACGGCACGGCTCATCCTGCCGACGCGGACGATGCCGGCCGGGTCAGGCATCACGGCAGAGGTCCTGGTCAGCAACGACACCGGCCACGCCATCCACATCGCAGGCTGCCTGACGCTCTTCCAGGTCCTGCTGTCCAGCCGAACCGACCGGCCGACGGTGGCGTGGCTCAGCTGCGTGCAGCGGCTCACGATCCCGCAGGGCCAGACCAGGTACCGGATCCCGGTCAAGGCCAGCTACGACTCCTGCAGCGAGGGGCGGCAGCAGGGCGGCACGCGGTGCCTGCCTGGCGGCGACCCGCCACCGCTGCCGCCAGGGACCTACCAGGTCAGGCTCTACCAGCTTGGCCACCGGGTTCAGCTTCCGCCGCCAGCCACGGTCCGCGTCACCAGCTAGCCAGGCCAGCCAGGCCAGCCGCCGCACCAGCCAGGCAAGGCCGATCCTCATTCCCGGCGGGTGATGCGCCACCGACCGGTACCGGGTGACCGTTGTCCCGGCGGCATCGGACCCGCCGGAGCGGTGGAGGTAGGCACCCATGGAGTCCGGCGCGAAGGGCTCGCTGCGCAAGATGCTGCTGCCGCTCGCCCTGGCCCAGTTCATCTGCAGTTTCGCCGGCTCGAACATGAACGTCATGATCAATGACATCCGGGCCGACCTGCACACCACCGTCCAGGGCGTCCAGGTGTGCATCACGCTGTTCCTGCTGGTGATGGCCGCCTTGATGATCCCCGGCGGCAAGCTGACCGACCGCTGGGGCCGCAAGCGGTGCTTCACGATGGGACTGACCATCTACGGCATCGGCGCCGTACTGAGCGCCGCCGCACCGGGGCTTGGGCTGCTGATCCTCGGCAACTCCATCTTCGAGGGCGTCGGCACCGCCCTGCTGATCCCGCCTGTGTACATCCTGGTGACCCTGCTCTACACCGACTTCAAGTCACGCGCTGCCGCATTCGGACTGGTCAGCGCCATGGGCGGGGTCGGCGCCGCGACCGGCCCGCTGATCGGCGGCGCGATCACCTCGGCGATCAGCTGGCGGGCCGCGTTCGTCTTCCAGGCGCTGATCATCGTGATCATCGTGCTGCTCGCCCGCGGCATCAAGGATCCGCGGCCGGCAGATCCTGGCCGCTCGTTCGACACGGTCGGCGCGGTGCTGTCGGCAACGGGCCTGGTGCTGCTGGTCGGCGGCATCATGGCGGCCGACAAGAACCTGGCGCTGATGGGCGGCCTGATCGCCGCGGGGGCGATCATCATCGCGGGGTTCTTCGGCTGGGTCCGCGGCCGGGAGCGGGCCGGAAAGCCAGCGCTGTTGTCCACGAAGCTGTTCAGGAACCGCGTCTCGAACCTGGGCATGATCACCCAGAACGTGCAGTGGACCATGCTCATGGGCACGTCGTTCGTGGTCTCTGTGTACCTGCAGACGGTGCGCAAGTACGACGCGATCCAGACCGGCGTGATCTTCACGGCGGCCACCGTCGGCATCCTGGTGTCCTCGCTGGCCGCCGGCCGGCTGGCCAGGCGGTTCAGGCAGCGGACGCTCATCCTGACCGGTTTCGTGGCCGCGATCGCCGGCATCGTCGTGCTCGTGACCCTGGCAAACCGGCATCAGGGCCCGTGGTACTTCGCGCCGGGGCTGTTCCTGACCGGCCTCGGCGTCGGGCTGATGATCACGCCGTCGGTCAACGTCGTGCAGTCGGCATTTCCGGAGAACCTGCAGGGCGAGATCTCCGGGCTCTCCCGCAGCGTGTCCAACCTCGGCTCGTCGTTCGGCACCGCGATCGGCGGAACCATCCTGGTCGTCGGCGCCGCCAACGGCTGGCACTCCTACGCCGTCGCCATGATCGTCCTGGCGGCCATCGGCCTCGTCGGCCTGGCAGCCACGATCATGCTGCCGGCCAGCAAAGCCGGGCAGGGCGCCGTACCAGACGCCGGAGCGCACGACCGGCTGAGCCAGGCCGGCCAAGGCCACCGCCGGTGACCGGCGGCACAAGCCTGACCGCCGGCCCCATCGCCCCCTTCATGAAGGGAACGTGGCCGGGTACGCCGACCGCCGCTCGCCACCGAGTCCCGCTCGGCAGCCGCGCCGCGCCGGGATCACCAGCCGGCGACCCCGGCGCGGCGCAGCGCAGGCCGCCTAGCCGAAGTAGTGCCGCTCGCCGAGGTCCTCGATCAGGCCAGGGTGCTCCGGCTTCCAGCCGAGCAGTTCCTGGGTGAACGCGCTCGAGGCCGGGTTGTCGACCTGCACGAAGGCGCCGAGGAAGCCGAAGTGGCCGGCCGCATCGTCGGCCGAGATGCTGGCGGTCGGCAGGTTCAGCCCGCGGCCGATGGCCCCGGCGATCTCCTTGAACGGCACGCCCTCGTCGCCGACCGCGTGCAGCCGCGAGCCGGCCGGCGCCGACTCGATCGCCAGCCGGAACAGCCGGGCGGCGTCCAGCGTGTGCACCGCCGGCCAGCGGTTGGAGCCGTCGCCGACGTAGCCGGCCACGGCCTTGTCCCTGGCGGTGGCGATCAGGGTGGGGATGAACCCGTGGTGGTCGAGCGAGCTGTGCACGGTGGGACAGAGCCGGACGACCGACGACCGCACCCCGCGCTCGGCCATCGCGATCACCGCGTTTTCGGTGCCAACCCTTGGCCCGGCCTGCGCCACATCGCTCTCGAGGCCAGGCCGGCCGAGGCCAAGTTGCGCGAGCAGCATGGTGCCAGAGGCGATGGCGAGCGGCCTCCCGGTGCCAGCCAACGCGTTCCCCATCGCCTCGATCGCGTTCCGGTCCGTGGCGATCGCGTCTTCGAAGCTGCCGGTGCGCATCCATTCATGGTTGAAGGCCAGGTGAATGACTCCGTCGGCGGTGGCAGCGGCCCGGCCGAGGTCTTCAGGATCATCGAGGTTGCCCAGGTGCACCTCGGCGCCTGCGGCCTCGAGCGCCGCGGCCGAGGCGTCCGAGCGGGCCAGGCCGACGACCTGATGCCCGGCTGCCAGCAGCTCAGGGACGACGGCGGAACCGATATGCCCTGAGGCGCCCGTGACGAATACTCGCATTGTCTGCCTCCAGAACTCTGATGTCAGTGACTGCCATCACTGTAGCACGCTATGACAGTCACTGTCATCACCGTATGATCTGAGCATGGTCCGGTGGGCACCCGATGCGCGCGGCCGCCTCGCGAAGGCGGCGATGGAGCTCTACGCCGAGCGCGGGTTTGACGCCACGACCGTGGCCGAGATCGCCGAGCGGGCCGGCCTGACCGAGCGGACGTTCTTCCGGCACTACGCCGACAAGCGCGAGGTCCTGTTTGCCGGGGCGACCGAGCTCCAGGAACTGCTGGTCCGCCAGGTCGACCAGGCGCCAGCCGGGATGCCGGCGATGGACGTCATCGGCGCGGCGCTCACCGCGATGGCCACCGAGATGTTCGCCGAGGGCCATGACTACGCCAGGCAGCGCCAGGCGATCATCATGGCGAACGCGGACCTCAGGGAGCGTGAGCTGATCAAGTTCGCGGCGCTCGGCGCCGCCGTCGCCGAGTCGCTGCGGCGGCGCGGCGTCACCGACCCCGCGGCCAGCCTGGCCGCCGAGGCCGGCATCGCGATTTTCAAGGTCGCGTTCGAGCGCTGGGTCAGCGACACCGGCCAGCGCTCGCTGGCGCAGCTCATGCTGGACTCGATGGCGGAACTCCGGCTCGTGACCCATCCCGAAGAACTTGCCAGCGATGAATCCTCCGGCTGACAGCGGTCTGTACCCGGTGAGACGCTGAACCGACTGCCGGAAGGAGCGCATGGTGAGCGGCATACGGGTGCTGGTGGGCACGCGCAAGGGCGCGTTCGTGCTGAGCGCGGACGGAAAGCGCGATCACTGGGATATCTCTGGCCCGCACTTCAGCGGGTGGGAGATCTATCACATGAAGGGGTCGCCGGCCGACCAGGACCGGCTGTACGCATCCCAGTCGAGCGGCTGGTCAGGCCAGGTGGTGCAGCGCTCCGACGACGGCGGCAAGAGCTGGCAGCCGGTGGGCAACGACTTCAGCTACGCCGGGACTCCCGGCACCCACCAGTGGTACGACGGGACGCCGCATCCATGGGAGTTCGCCAGGGTGTGGCACCTGGAGCCGTCGCTGGATGACCCGGACACGGTGTACGCCGGGGTCGAGGACGCCGGCCTGTTCAAGTCAGCCGACGGCGGCAACAGCTGGCAGGAGCTGCCCGGCCTGCGCACGCACAACTCGGGACCGTCATGGCAGCCGGGCGCGGGCGGGATGTGCCTGCACACGATCATCCTGGACCCGGTCAGGCCGGAGCGGATGTTCGCCGCGATCTCGGCGGCCGGCGCGTTCAGGTCAGATGACGCCGGCCAGACCTGGCTGCCGGTGAACCACGGCCTGCAGTCTGAGGGCATCCCCGATCCGGATGCCGAGGTCGGGCACTGCGTGCACCGGATCGCGATGCACCCGTCGCGACCTGAGGTGCTGTTCATGCAGAAGCACTGGGACGTGATGCGCAGCGACGACGCGGGCGACTCGTGGCATGAGATCAGCGGCAACCTGCCGACCGACTTCGGCTTCCCGATCGACGTGCACGCGCACGAGCCGGAGACCGTCTACGTAGTCCCGATCACCAGCGACGCCGAGCACTTCCCGCCCGACGGGAAGCTGCGGGTGTATCGCAGCAGGTCAGGCGGTGACGACTGGGAGCCGCTGAGCACCGGGCTGCCGCAGCAGCACTGTTACGTCAACGTCTACCGGGACGCGATGGCGGTGGACTCGCTCGATACCTGCGGCATCTACTTCGGCACGACCGGCGGCCAGGTTTACGTCTCGCCCGACGCTGGCGATAGCTGGGCCCCGATCGTCAGGGACCTGCCCGCGGTGCTGTCCGTCGAGGTGCAGACCCTGACATGATCCGGGTGCTGCTCCCCGCGCACCTGCGGACCCTTGCCAGGATCGACGGGGAAGTCAAGCTGTCGGTCACCGGCGCGATCACGCAGCGCTCGGTGCTTGAGGCGCTGGAGGCCGAGCACCCGGAGCTGCGCGGCACCATCCGCGATCGCGGCACCGGCAAGCGCCGCGCGTTCATCCGGTTCTTCGCCTGCGAGCAGGACCTGTCTCACCAAGCCCCGGACGAGCCGCTGCCCGCGGCGGTCGCGGCCGGCACGGAGCCGTACCTGATCGTCGCGGCGATGGCCGGCGGCTGAGGCTGGTGCTGACCGCCGGGATCGACCTCGCCGCGGAGGCCGACCGCACGGCGGTGGCGCAGATTTCCTGGCAGCACGGCACGGCCACCGTCGTGCAGCTGCTGACCAGCGCGGACGACGAGGCGGTGCTGCGGTCGATCCGGCAGGCCGACAAGGCCGGGCTTGACTGCCCGCTCGGCTGGCCGGCCGCGTTCGTCGCGCTGGTCTCGGCGCATCACCACGGCCAGGCCGCGGTGCCGGCGAACGGCACCGGACGCGACTGGCGCCGCCCGCTCACCACCAGGCTCACCGACAGGGTCGTGCAGCAGCAGACCGGCCTGGTCCCGCTGAGCGTGTCGGCGGACCGGATCGGGCACGTCGCGCTGCGCTGCGCCGGGCTGCTGGCCCGGCTGGCGGCCGACGGCCGGCCGGCCGACAGGACCGGCAGCGGCACCGTGGTCGAGGTCTATCCGGCCGCGGCGCTGCGCCGCTGGGACCTGCCCTGCCGCAGGTACAAGAGCGCGGCAAGGCCGGATCTGCTCGGCGAGCTGATCGACCAGCTCAAGGCCGCGGCCGGCTGGCTCGACCTGGGCGAGTTCGAAGCGCTCTGCCGCGGTTCGCACGACGCCACCGACGCCGTGATAGCCGCGCTTGCGGCCCGCGCCGCGGCTCTCGGTCTGGCCAGCAGCCCAGCGGCAGACCAGCAGGAAGCGGCGGGCACCGAAGGCTGGATCGCCGTGCCGGCACCTGGCTCACTGAGCCGGCTGCCGGGGCCGGCCAGCTAGCTGCTCAGCTGCTCGGCGGCCGCGGCATCCAGCGCCGGGACCAGCAGGTCGATGAACTTGTCCGCGATCCGGTACACCTCGCGCATGCTCCGGCCGTGGTAGATGGCCACCGTCAGCATGGTGTTCAGCACCGCCCACAGCATGGTCGCCGCGTCCTCGGCCTCCTTCCCGAGCGGCGCCAGGTCGGCGACCAGCCACTCCTGCGCGGCGCCGACGAACTCGCTCATCAGCTGCCTGGCGTTCTCGTCGGGACTGCCCTGCAGCAGTACCTGCACCTTGAAGAACTGTGGCTGCCGCTCGAATGCCGCGACCACGCCGCGCATCCTGGCCCGCACCTGCTGTTCCGCGGTGAGCTGCGCGGCCCGCCTGGCCGGCCGCCTGCCCGGCTCGGCCCAGGCCTGCAGCACCGCCGCGTACAGGTGTTCCTTTGAGGAGAAGTACCGGTACACGGTGCCGAGCGCCACCCCGGCGGCCTGCGCCACGTCGCGGATCTGGATGTGCTCGTATTCCTGCTGCTCAAGCGCCGTCATCGCGGCCTGCACGATGCGGTCGCGGCGGGCCAGCTGCCAGCTTGGCATGTCGTGCACGGTCGCCCCGGTGGTGGGGCTGCGCGTCTGCGTTGCCATCACTGACGATTGTCTGCCTGAACGGCGCCCGCCGGGCGCGAACCAGTCAGGTACTGCCCTGGCGCACGGCGCCGCCTAGCGACACCCAGGACCCCGCCACCCGTTAGCCGCCGCGCGGCAGGCCGAGGA
This sequence comes from Streptosporangiaceae bacterium, assembly GCA_030039155.1. Taxonomy (GTDB): domain Bacteria; phylum Actinomycetota; class Actinomycetes; order Streptosporangiales; family Streptosporangiaceae; genus JOPF074. The sequence continues at coordinate 6,886 of JASHQL010000552.1, forward strand.
TCCGCTCGGCGATGACGTTCAGCTGAATCTCCAGCGTGCCGCCGCCGATCAGGTGCGCGGGCACGTGCAGCTCGGCCTCGGCGACGTCGTCTCCGCCGTGCCTGACCGCTGCCTGCGGCCCGGCCAGGCTGAACGCGGCAAGCGCCGCGTCCCTGTGCAGCTGCGCGGTGGCGTACTTGGCCACGCTTGACCCGGCCCCGGCCGGCTCCCCTGACAGCCTTCGCAGCGTCTCGCGCACCTGCAGCGCCGCCACCGCCGCGGCCCTGGCGCGCACCGAGCCGAGCTCACGCAGCGCGTCCTGGCGGCTGCCGCTGTAGCGGCCGCTCAGGATCAGCGACCTGATCGGCTCGTCGCTCACCGGCATGCTGGCGCTGATCGAGAGCCGCTCGCTGGACAGCGTGGTCATGGTCAGCCGCCAGCCGTCGCCTGGCTCCCCCACCAGGCACGCATCGGGCACGAACACCCCGGTCAGGAACACCTCGTTGAACTCGGACTGCCCGCTTGCCTGCCGCAGCGGCCGGACGTCGAGCCCGGCCGAGCGCATGTCAACGAGGAAGAAGCTCAGCCCCTTGTGCCTGGCCGCGGCCGGATCGGTGCGCGCCAGGCAGATCCCCCAGTCCGCCTCGTGCGCCGCCGACGTCCACACTTTCTGCCCGTCGAGCTGCCAGCCGCCGGCCACCCTGACCGCCGTGGTGGCCAGTCCGGCCAGGTCAGATCCCGCACCAGGCTCGCTGAACAGCTGGCACCACACGATCTCGCCGCGCAGCGTCGGCCCGGCGAAGCGCTGCACCTGGCCGGGCGTGCCGTGCGCCAGGATCGGCGCCATCGCCCACTCGCCGATCACGGTGCTCGGCTGCACCAGCCCCCGTCGTGCGTACTCTTCGGCGACGATCAGCTGCTGCACCGGGGTCGCGCCAAGGCCCCATGGGGCCGGCCAGTGCGGCGCGACCAGCCCGGCG
>JASHQL010000553.1 GCA_030039155.1 Streptosporangiaceae bacterium
AGGTCGCGTGCGCGCCGCCGGTCGGGTGCGGCCCGACGCCGCCAGGGATGCCGCCTTCGGCAGCCGCCACGATGCCGTAGCTGGCCTCGTTCCCGGCGTCGATCTGCCAGTCGAACGCGCGCGAGTAGAAGCTCTGCAGCGCGCCCGCATCGGGCCCGGTGATCTCGAACCAGCCAACTGGATTCGCCATGCCTGCCTCCTGCGAGTTCGCCGCCGGCCGGCCCGGCGGCTGGCGGCGGTCACGATACGCCCGCCAGCCGACAGCCGGGCAGCCGGCAGACGGGCCCGTCATGCTGCGTTCATGCAGGAGGTCGTGGCTGACCGCGGCTCCGGCTGCCGACGTCCAGGCTGACCGTGATCACGTCCCCGAGCTCGAGGTCCTCGGCCTTGCGCACCCGGTCCTTCACCGGCACGACGTACCCGCCGTCCCTGGGCCACAGCGAGGTCTGCCAGCTGGTCGCACCGATCCGCGCCGTTACCGGAATCATCCCCCAGCCGTAGCTGACGAACGCCGATGCCGCGGCAAGCTCGGCGCTCTGCACCTCGGGGACGGTGATGAAGTGGAACGGCGACGGGCCGCGCCAGTACCACAGCTCACCGCTGAACCTCAGCTCCACCCGAGCAGGATACGAGCAGGCTAGGGGGCTGCGGCCACCGCCGGGGCGCGGAACCTGGCACCTGGGTGGCGGTCGGCAAGCCGCGGCCCGGCACCGAGCATCCGCTCGCGCAGCGTCTCGCCGTCGGCGTAGCCCTCCCTGAACATCCCGCGGCGGCGCAGCTCAGGGATGACCAGCTCGGCGAAGTCCACCGCGGTGCCAGGCGTCAGGTACTGCACCACGTTGAAGCCGTCCACGTCGGCCTCGCTGACCCAGCGCTCCATCTCGTCCACCACCACCTTCGGCGTGCCGAACACCGAGAACGGCCGGCCGAGCCCGCCGAGCTGGTCGAGCAGCTCGCCGACGGTCTGGCCGGGCGGCACCCACTTGCGGAAGTTGGCGGAGGTCTTGCCCTGGCTTGCCGCTACCTCGTCCACGCTGGCCGCGCGGTCATACCTGGTCCAGTCGACCGGCGAGCTGAGGTGCGCCAGGTACCCGTCGATGCTGCGCAGCCGCCTGGTCTCGTCGACCTTCCTCGCGACCTCCTCGTCGGTGCGGCCGACGATGATGTTGGCGCCCGGCAGGAACTTGATATCGGCCGGGTCGCGGCCGTGCTCGCCGGCGATCCGCCTGGTGTCGGCGACGAACGACCGCACCTGGCTGAAGCTGCTGCCGCCCATGAAGATCGCCTCGGCGTGCTTGCCGGCGAAGCTGCGCCCGGCGGTCGACACCCCGGCCTGGTACAGCAGCGGCGTGCGCTGCCGCGACGGCTCGCACAGGTGCGGGCCAGCGACCTTGTAGTACCGGCCGGCGTGGTTGATGTACCTGACCTTGGCCGGGTCGGCGTAGATGCCGCGCTCCTTGTCGGCGAGCACGGCGTCGTCGTCCCACGAGCCTTCCCACAGCTTGTACAGCACTTCCAGGTACTCGTCGGCGATCTCATACCGGTGGTCGTGCTCCACCTCGTCGTCGTGGCCGAAGTTGCGCGCCGCGTTCGGCAGGTACGAGGTGACGATGTTCCAGCCCACCCGGCCCCTGGTCAGGTGGTCCAGCGTGCTCATCCGCCTGGCGAACGCGAACGGCGGCTCGTAGGTGGTGGAGAAGGTGGCCGCGAAGCCCAGGTTCCTGGTGGCCGCGGCCATCGCCGGGATCACCATGAGCGGGTCGTTGGACGGGATCTGCATGCCCTCGGAGATCGAGGTGTCAGGGCCGCCGCGGAAGGTGTCGTAGGCGCCGATCACGTCGGCGATGAACATGGCGTCGAACGCGGCGTCCTCGAGCAGCTCGGCCAGCCCGGTCCAGAACTCGATGTCGTTGAAGCGCTCCCTGGTGTTGTCAGGGTGCCGCCACATGCCGTGCGTGATGTGGCTCACGCAGTTCATCTCGAACAGGTTGAGGTGGATCTGCTTGGGCACGAGCGTGTCTCCGTTCTTGGCGGGGCGTTCAGGCGCTGCGCTCGAGGGCCGGCTCGCGCCTCGGCGTGGTTGGGTGGGGTCGTCCAGCCAGGCCGGCCGGGCTGAGCGCATCGACCTTCGGCAGCGCGGCAAGCAGCCGCTCGGTGTACGGGTGCTGCGGGTTCCCGAAGACCTGCTCGGCGTCGCCCTGCTCGACGATCCGCCCGCCAGTCATCACCAGCACCCGGTCGCTCATGTGGTGGATGACCCCGAGGTCGTGCGAGATGAAGATGTAGCTGAGGCCGAGCTGGTCCTGCAGGTCGGCGAACAGGTCGAGGACCTGCGCCTGGATCGACACGTCGAGCGCGGACACCGGTTCGTCGCAGACGATGATCTCCGGTTCTGGTGCGAGCGCCCTGGCGATGGCAACCCGCTGCCGCTGCCCGCCGGACAGCAGCAGCGGCCTGCGATCGAGCAGGTCATCGCCGAGCCCGACCTGATGCAGCAGCTCCCTGATCCGCGCGGTCCTGGCGGCCGCGCCGCCGGCCTCGGCAGGCAGCGCGTCGGACAGGATCCGCTGCACGGTCCAGCGGGGATCGAACGAGCTGAGCGGGTCCTGGTAGACCACGCCGATGTAGCGCCGCCGCGGCCGCCGCTGCGCCTCACTGATGCCAGTCCACGGCCGCCCGTGCAGCCGCACCTCGCCCCGGTCCGGCTTGGTGACCGCCAGCACGATCCGCCCGGTGGTGGTCTTGCCAGAGCCGGACTCGCCGACCACGCCGAGCGTCTCGCCCGGCCCGAGCTGGAACGAGACATCGTCGACCACCGTGCGGACCTTGCCGTCCGGCCCCTTGTACCGCTTCACCAGGCCGTCGGCGGTCAGCAGCGGCGCCGGTGCCGCGGCCTCCTGCACAGTTGCCTTCCTGACCGGAGCGACCCGGAGAGCGGGCGCGTCCGCCGGGGACAGCCGGGTGCCGCGGGAATGCGACGACGGGATCGCGTCGAGCAACGCGCGCGTGTAGGCATGCTGCGGCCTGCCGAGGACGTCCTGCGTCGGGCCCTGCTCGACGATCAGCCCGTCCCGCATGACCGCCACCCGGTCGGCCAGCCTGGCCACCACCGCCAGGTCATGGCTGATCACGATCAGCGCCCGGCCGCGCTGCTTGCTCTGCGCCAGCAGGCCGAGGATCTGCGCCTGGATCGTCACGTCCAGTGCGGTGGTCGGCTCGTCCGCGATCAGCAGCTGCGGGTCGAGCGCGATCGCGGTGGCGATCAGCGCGCGCTGCCGCAGCCCGCCGGACAGCTCGCCGGGCAGCTGCCTCGCCCGCATCTCCGGCTCGGGCACGCCGACCTGGTCGAGCAGCTCGATCACCCGTCGCCAGCGCGCCGAGCGCGGGCCGTAGCGGTGCAGCCTGAGCGGCTCGGCGATCTCCCGGCCGACCGGCCTGACCGAGTCGAGGGACACCAGCGCGTCTTGCAGGATGAAGCCGATCCGCACGCCGCGGATCGCCCGCCACTGCCGCTCCCTGAGGCTGGTCAGGTCCTGGCCGTCGAAGTTCAGGCCGCCGCTTACCTGCGCGCCGTCGCCGGCCAGGCCGAGCAGGGTACGCGCGGTCACGCTCTTGCCCGAGCCCGACTGGCCGACGATGGCCAGGCACTCCCCCGGCCGGACGCCGAACGAGATGCCGCGGACCACCTCGCGGGCCGCATCTCCTGACCCGAACGAGACCCGCAGGTCGGTTGCGGTGAGCAGGTTGCTGTCGTGCGTGGTTGCGGTCAAGACGCCAGCCTTCCTTCCATTCGGCGCTGCAGGTGTCGGCCGAGCGCGGTGGCCGCGAGCGCGGTCGCGACGATCACCGCGCCGGGAAAGAACTCCAGCCACCATGCGCTGGAGATGAAGTCACGCCCGGCGGCGAGCATGGCGCCCCACTCCGGGGCCGGCGGCGCGGCGCCGAGGCCGAGGAAGCTCAGCGCGGAGGCCCAGACGATGGACTGGCCGATGCCGAGGGTGCCGAGCACCAGCAGCGGGCGCATCGCGTTCGGGAAGATGCTGCCGACCATGATCCGCAGCCGGGAGTGCCCGAGGATCCTGGCCGCCTCGACATACGGCGCGTGCTTCACCGCGATGACCTGGCCCCTGATCATCCGTGCGTAACCGGGAGCCGAGCCGATGCCGACGGCAATGATGAGGCTGCCGACCCCGGCGCCGAACATGGCCACGAACAGCAGCCCGAGCAGCAGCGAAGGGAAGGCGAACAGCACCTCGAGGAACCGGCTGATCACCGCGTCTGCCCAGCGGCCGCCGAGCGCGGCGGCGAAGCCGAGGATGATCGCGATCGCCAGGCCGATGGCGGTGGCGGCGATGCCGATGGGCAGTGACTCCCTGGCCCCGTACACCACCCGGCTGAACACGTCCCTGCCCGACTGGTCGGTGCCGAACAGGTGGCTGAGCGACGGACCCTGCAGCGCATGGGCCGGGTCCACCGCCAGCGGCCCCTGGTGCGCCAGCAGGCCGGGAAAGGCCACCGAGATGGCCAGGAAGGCGATCACCAGCCAGGCCAGCACGACGCCTGGCGTCAGCCGCCTGGCCCGGCCGCGCTGCCTGGCCTGGCCCGGCTGCTTGTCGACGGACGGAGCGTTCACCACAGTCATGATCGAGTTCCTTGTCTCCGGCGCTGCTGATTGCGTCACTGGCCGGCGGACCGCAGCCGCGGGTCCACCAGCTGGTACAGGATGTCGACCGCGATCGTCGCGACCACGTAGACGACGGCGACGATGAGCACCACGCCGATCGTCAGCGGCATGTCCTGCTGGGTGACGCCCTGCAGCAGCACGTTGCCGAGGCCGTTCCTGGAGAACAGCGACTCCACGATGACCGCGCCGCTGATCAGCGAGCCGAGCGCCCAGCCGGACAGGGTGACGCCGGGCAGCACGGCATGCCGCAGCGCGTGCCGCAGCCGCACCCCCCAGTCGCCCATCCCCCTGGCCCGTGCCGAGGTGATGTACGGCTGCTCGAGCGCGGACTCGAACTCCTCCCTGGTGACCTGGCCGAGGAAGCCGGCGATCGGGATCGCCAGGGTGAGCGAGGGCAGCACCAGCCCGACCAGGCCAGTGCCGCCGGTAGCCGGGAAGATGCCGAGGTGGAACGCGAAGACCTCGAGCAGGATGATGCCGAGCCAGTACTGCGGCACGGCAGCGGTCAGGATCTCCAGGCCGGAGCCGATCGAGGAGATGATCCGGCCGCGGCGGACCGTGAGCAGCGACCAGACCACCGCGAGCAGCCAGGCAAGCAGCAGCGAGCCGAGCGTCAGCTCGGCGGTGGGCGCCACGTTCAGCTTGATCACGCTGGCCACCGGCATCTGCTGGGAGGCGGAATAGCCGAGGTCGCCGTGCAGCAGGTTGCCGAGATAGATGAAGTACTGCACGATCACCGGGTGGTCAAGGCCGTACTTCTTGCTGACCGCGGCGAGCAGCGCCTTGGACGGGTGGCTGCCGACGCCGCCGGCGTAGGCGACCGCGGGGTTGCCCGGCATCAGGTGCACGGCGAGGAAGGTGAGCGTGGCGGCTCCCCAGAGCACGATCACGCCGCCGACCACGTCCTGCAGCACCCGGCCGAACCGGTGGCGGCGCCTGGCGCCCGCCCCGAGGGCGGGCGCCAGGTCGTCAGCCTGCGCCGGGCTGACCAGGTCCGGCGTGGTCACTTGGAGATCCAGGTGTCGTAGAAGTCAGGCAGGCCAACCGCGTAGTCGGCGCTGACGCCGTGCGTGTCCGCGTTGATGGCCAGCCGCTCCTCGGCCGGGTACAGGTTCATGATCAGCGCCTGGCTTGACACGAAGGCCTGTGCCTCGTCGTACAGGACCTTGCGCTTCGCCGGGTTCTGCTCGGCAAGGCCCTCGGCCAGCAGCTTGTCCAGCGTCGGGTTGGAGTACCTGTCGCTGTTGGTGCCGTAGTACTTCAGCGCCTGCGTCGAGTACAGCGTGCGCAGCACGTCAGGCGTGTTGGTGATCCAGTAGCCGCCGGCCAGCGTCTGGTAGCCCTTGCCGGACTCCCACAGGTTGTCGAACGCGGTGGTGCTGACCGGGTCGAGCTTGATCTCGATGCCTGAGGCCTTCTCCGAGGCCTGGATGTCCTGGTACAGGGTCAGGTCCTCGGGCGGGGTCTGGCCAGGGTCGGAGTCGTACGGCAGCGAGATCGACAGCACCTGGCCGGTCTTGGTGGTCCGGTAACCCTGGCTGTTGACCTTGGTGTAGCCCGCCTGCTCGAGCAGCTGCTTGGCCTTGGCCGGGTCGTAGTTATAGACGTTCTGGAACGCCGGGTCGTAGTCGGGCGTGCCAGGGACCAGCGGGCCGCCGACGTAGGGGTAGGTGCCGAAGTACGCGCTCTTCAGGTTGGCCCGCTCGTTCGAGGCGTACAGCACCGCGCGGCGGACCAGCACGTTGTTCAGCGGTGCCACCGAGGTGTTGAACAGGATGCTGTTCGGGCTGCCTGGCCGCTCCTTGTCGAACAGCGTGACGTGGTCCGCCTTGGCGCTGGCGTAGTCCTGGGCCGGCGGGTAGTAGATCACGTTGGCCTGGTTCTCGGTCAGCGCGGCCCAGCGGACCGACTCGTCGGGCACGATCTTCCAGATGATCTGCTTGAGGTAGGCGGGCCCGGTGTGCGTCGAGCCAGGCGGCGGCGAGTTGAAGTTCGGGTTCCGGTCCAGGATGACCTCCTGGTTCGGGATGTCCTTCACCACCTCGAACGGGCCCGAGCCGACCGGGTACAGGCAGTTCTTCGAGATGCCCCTGGCGAAGCCCTTGGGCGACTCGATGCCGAAGTAGCCCTGCGCGAGCACGTCAAGGAACGAGCTGTCCGGCGTCTTCAGGTTCACCTGCAGCACGTACGGGCTCAGCACCTTGGAGTTCTTGTAGAACGGCGCGATGTACCCGCCGTCGGTGGATGACCCGGTCTTGGGGTTCACCACCCTGGTGAAGTTCGCCTGCACGGCGGCCGCGTTCAGCGGCGTGCCGTCGGTGAACTTCACGTTGTCGCGGAAGGTGAAGGTGTAGGTCAGGCCGTTCGGCGAGACCGTCCAGGACTTGGCCAGCCACGGCTCGATCTGGCCGCCCTTGCCCTCGTACACGATGTCGTCGGTGTACTGCTGGCCGATCATGGCCTGCGGGATGTCGCCGCCGATCTGCGGGTCGATGCAGGTCTCCTGGCGATCCTCCAGGTACACCAGCGTGCCGCCATACACCGGCTTCCCGGCGCTGGCGGCTGGGTCGCCGGAACTGCCGGCATTGCCTGAGCCGCAGGCGGTCAGCACGGCGGCAGCCGCCGCCAGCAGCGTGCCGACGCGGACGGCGGTTGGTACGTGCAGCATGTCGGGCCTTTCGATCGGAGCCGGGGGTCAGGGGGGTCGCCCCCAGGGCGGTACTGCGGGGGTCGGCGCGACGGGCCGGCTAGCTCGCGGGCTGCCGACCGGCAGCGGGACGGGCGTTCCGGCCGGGCCGGGCCAGCGCGGGCGAACCAGGCCAGCCAGGCCAGGTGTCGTTCCCGAGCTTAAATCTATAATTTCGATCGACTTTATTGTATTTGCAGCCGGGTCTGTCAACGCAGCGCCCGATAGCGATTCACGAGGACCCGATCGCTATTTCCTATCGGATCACTAGGCTTGAGGTGCGGGGAGGCGGCCGTCCGGGCCGCCGCCATCAGCCCGCTGCCTGGCTTGCCGCCCGCGCGGCCCGGTACTCACGGGCGCGCTGCACGAACATGCGGTGCAGGTCGTTGGCGGCGGCCGGCGGCCAGCCAGACCGCAGCCGCTGCATCACCAGCTGGACCGTGGTGGCGTCCCCGGCGATCGGCCGCCAGGTGATCACGCCGCAGGTCTCGAGCGGATCGCCGATCACGCTGAAGTCCGGCAGCACCGTCACGCCGAGCCCCTCCGCCACCATCAGCTTGCCCATCTCCGCGCCGTCCGCTGAGTAGGAGCTGCCCGGCATCTGATCCTGCAGCAGCCGGCGCACGAACCTGTGCATGACGTAGCCGGACCGCATCACGATCAGCGGTGCCTCGCCGAGCTCGCGCACCGGCACCGCGGCGCGGCCGGCCAGCTCGCTGTCCTGCCGCATGCACACCACCGGGCGGCCGGACAGCAGCGGCGTGCTGTCGAGCTCCGCGTGCATGTCGTCGCCCTTCAGGTAGTTCACCAGGCCCAGGTCGCTGCTCCCCTCCAGCAGCGATCGCTGAACTTCGGCGTGCTCGACCGCGAACACCTCGACCTGGGTGGCCGGGTGCGCCGCGCGGAACCGCCTGATCACCGGAGCGACCAGCGGGACTGTCGCCGCGGTCACCGTGCCGACCCGCAGCACCCTGGCGCTGCGGTGCTGGTCGTCGGCAGCGCCGCGGAGCCGCTCGACCGACTCGAGCACGGTCAGCACGTGCGGCAGCAGGTCGCGGCCTGCCTTGCTGATCCTGGCGCCGTGCCTGCCGCGCTCCAGGATGTCCACCCCGAGCTCGCGCTCGAGCGCGCGCACCGACTCGCTCAGGGCCGGCTGGGAGACGTGGATCTCCTCTGCGGCGCGCCGGAACGAGCCCAGCCTGACCACCGCGGACACGTATTCAAGCTGCTCGATCCGCACCCGCTGCCGCCTCGTTCCGCAAATTACCTCGTTTATCGACCGAGATGATAGGGATAAGTTATCACAGGGACGACAATCGGTATTGGACGCCGGGCGCCGCGGGTTCGCATGCTGGGCGGGCAACACCGACAGCACCGCCCGCTCTGGGGGATGACCCCGCCGGACCCCCGCCGGACCCCCCGGAGCCGCCGGCAAGGAGGCCGCCTGCCCATGGGAGTCACCCTGCACTGGTTCTTGCCCACCAACGGCGACTCGCGCGCCGATCTCAGCCTCGGCAACGCGGTCGGCGTGGCCGGCAGCCGGATCACCGAGGGCAGCACCGAGCGCCCGCCCGACATCGGTTACATCGGCCAGATCGCCAGGTCCGCCGAGCAGCTCGGCTTCGCCGGCGCGCTCACCCCGACCAGCTCGTGGTGCGAGGACGCCTGGATCATGACCGCCGGGCTCAGCCAGCTGACCGAGCGGTTCAAGTACCTGGTGGCGTTCCGGCCCGGCCTGGTGTCACCGACGGTGGCCGGCCAGATGGCCGCGACCTACCAGCGGATCTCCCGCGGCCGGCTGCTGCTCAACATCGTCACCGGCGGCGACGACGCCGAGCAGCGCCGGTTCGGCGATCACCTGGGCAAGGAGGCCAGGTACCGCAGGGCCGGCGAGTACCTGCAGATCTTCAGGGAGCTGTGGTCCGGCCGCCCGGTGACCTTCGCCGGCGAGTTCTTCGACATCCGCGGCGGCCAGATCGTGCCGGCCCCGGTGTGGCCGCAGATCTACCTCGGCGGCTCGTCCGCGCCCGCCATGCAGGTCGCCGCCGACCACGCCGATGTCTACCTGACCTGGGGCGAGCCGCCCGGCGACGTGGCGGAGAAGCTGGACCAGGTCAGGGAGCGGGCCAAGGCCGCAGGCCGGGAGCTGCGCTTCGGCATCCGGCTGCACGTGATCGCCAGGGACACCGCGGCCGAGGCGTGGGCGCAGGCGCAGCGGCTGCTCGACGGGCTGAGCCCGGCGGCGATCGAGCGCGCCCAGGCGATCCAGCGCGCGTCGCAGTCGGAGGGCCAGCGCCGGATGACCGCGCTGCACGGCGGCCGGACCGACTCGCTGGAGATCTCGCCGAACCTGTGGGCCGGCGTCGGCCTGGTGCGCGGCGGCGCCGGCACCGCGCTGGTCGGCAGCCACCGCGAGGTGGCCGAGCGGATCTGCGAGTACCACCAGCTCGGCATCGACGAGTTCATCCTGTCCGGCTACCCGCACCTGGAGGAGGCGTATCAGGTCGGCGAGGGCGTGCTGCCCGAACTGCGCGCCCGCGGCCTGCTGCCACCGCCGGTCCCGAACTGCGCCCGACAGGAGGCCGCCAAGTGACCGCGCCGGTGCTCACGGTTCCTTTGCTAGGGAACGAGGATCATGCGGTGGCGGTCGCCCGCCGGTACGCCGAGTCCATCGCGGCCGGGGTCATCGACCGCGACCGGGCCGGCACGGTGCCTGCCGCCGAGCTGGCGGCGCTCGACGCCAGCGGCCTGCTCGGGCTGACCGTGCCGGCCAGGCACGGCGGCCCCGAGCTACCGCCGAGCGTGCTGGCCGAGGTGATCCGCACGATCGCGGCGGTGGACCCGGCGATCGCGCAGGTGCCGCAGGCCCACTTCCTGTACGTCGACGTGCTCGCCGTCTGGGGATCGCCGGGCCAGCAGCGGCGGCTGTTCGGCTCGGTGCTGTCCGGCGGCCGCCTTGGCAACGGCCTGGCCGAGCGCGGCGGCAAGCACGCACAGGACCTCAAGACCCGGCTGACCGGCTCGCGCGGTTCGAGCGGCGGGCTGCGGCTGGACGGCCGCAAGTACTACTGCACCGGCGCGATCACCGCCAGGTGGATCGGGGTCAGCGCGCTCGACGACGACGGCCGCCTGGTCCTGGTGTTCGTCGACCGGGACGCGCCAGGCGTCAGCGTGGACGACGACTGGGACGTGATGGGCCAGCGCGCCACGGTGAGCGGCACCGCCACGTTCGACCAGGTGCCGGTCGATCCCGACCTGGTGCTGCCGTATGAGCGTGCGTTCAGCGTGCCGCAGCAGCTTGGCGCGCGTGCCCAGCTCGTGCACGCGGCCATCCAGGCCGGCATCGCCGGCGGTGCGCTGCGCGACGCCGGCCAGTTCGTCAGGACCAGGGCCAGGCCGTTCTTCGAGGCCGTGCGGGCCGGCTGGGCGGACCGGGCCAGCGACGACCCGCACATCCTGGCCAGGTTCGGCAGGCTGGCGACCAGGGTGCGTGCCGCCGAGGAGCTGCTGAGGTCGGCTGCCCTGACCCTGGACCAGGTCACGCTGCGGCCAGCGGACGCGGGGCAGGCAGCCCGCGGGTCGGTCGCGGTGGCTCAGGCCAAGGCGTTCGCCAGCGAGGTGGCAATCGAGGTGGCTAGCGACCTGTTCGCGATGAGCGGGGCAAGCGCGGCCGACCAGCGCTACGACCTGAGCCGGCACTGGCGCAACGCGCGCACCCACGCCAGCCACGATCCGGTGGACTGGAAGTACCACCACGTCGGCAACTACCTGCTGAACGACGCCGCGCCGCCGAATCACGGGCAGATCTGACCATGACCGCCACGCAGATCGGGCAGGTCAAGGGCGGTCGCCCGGCAGTGGATGTGCAGGCAGCCGCCGAGGTCACCGCGGCCGCGTTCCGGCACGCGATGGGTCACTTCGCCACCGGCGTGACGGTGATCACCTCGGTCGACGCGGCCGGCCAGCCAGTTGGCAGCACGGCGAACGCGGTCAGCTCGCTGTCCCTCGACCCGCCGCTCGTGCTCGCCTGCTTCGACCTGACCAGCAGCACGCTGCAGGCGATCAGGTCGCACGGCACGTTCGTGGTGAACGTGCTGGCCGCCGGGCAGCGGCAGCTTTCGGTCAATTTCGCCAGGCGCGGTCCCGCGGCCGACTGGGCCGGCGTGGGTCACGGGCCAGGGATCACCGGCAGCCCGCGGCTGCACGGCGCCATGGCGCAGGTGGAGTGCGCAGTGGTGCACCGGCTGCCCGGCGGCGATCACGAGATCGTGGTGGGCCGGGTGCTTGCCGTCGAGACCAGCGAGCCGGCCGAAGGGCCGCTGCTGTTCTGGCGCGGCAGCTACGCCTCGCTAGCGGTGCCTGGCGGCGCGGCCTGACCGTTGCGGCTTCCTGGCCGTACCGCAGGCTGCCGCGCGACCGCGGGTGATCTACTGCATTGGTGACGTACCTCGCGGACCTGCCGGCCCGGCGGGCCGGTTGAGCCAGCGCCGGGTCAGGCTCGCGCTGGTTGGCTTCGGCAGCGTGGGCCAGGCGCTGCTGCGCCTGCTCCAGGCCAAGGACGCCGAGCTGGCCGCGCTCGGGTTCCGGTGGGTGATCACCGCGGTGCTGACCGGCAGCCGCGGCCTGTGGCTGGATCCGGCCGGCCTGCCGGCCGCGGACCTGCTCGGCCGGGTGGCAGCCGGCGCCGGGTGGCCGCGTCCGGAGGCCGCATCGGGCGCCGACGCGGTGCGTGCGCTGCTGGACGCGCAGGCGGCCGACGTGCTGATCGAGACCACGCCGCTCGATCCGGTGTCCGGCCGGCCGGCCCTCGACTACCTCAGGCTGGCGCTCGGCGCCGGCCTCAGCGTGGTGACCGCGAACAAGGGGCCGATCGCGCACGGGTACACCGAGCTGCGCGAGCTCGCGGCAAGCACCGGCGCGAAGCTGGCCTTCGAGTCCACGGTGATGGACGGCGCCCCGGTGTTCAGCCTGGTGGCGCGTACCATGCCCGCGACCGTGGTCGGCGGCGTCCGCGGCGTGCTCAACTCCACCTCGAACTATGTGCTTGACCAGGTCAGCTCGGGAATCGCGGCGGCGGATGCGGTCCGGCAGGCGCAGCTCAACGGCGTCGCGGAGGCTGACCCGTCGCTCGACCTTGATGGCTGGGACGCTGCCACCAAGCTGTCCGTGCTGTCGCACGTGCTGCTTGGCGTGCGCATCCGGCCGGCCGAGATCCCCAGGGATCCGTGGCCTCCCCCGGCAGGTGCCGGCCCGCGGCTTCGCCAGCTCGGCACCGTGACCAGGCACGGCCCGGGCTCGGTGCGCGCCTCGGTCCGGTGGGCCGAACTGCGCCCCGATGACCCGCTGGCCGCGGTGCGCGGGATGAGCACCGCGATCACGCTGGTCACCGACACCCTCGGCGAGCTGACCATCACGATCAAGGACCCGACGACCGAGCAGACCGCCTATGGCGTCCTCGCCGACCTGCTGGCGGTGACCGCGGTATTGGCCAGGTAACGGCAGCGCAACGACCAGTCGCCAGGCCATCACGTGCTATTTACGGCGCGAGCGGCAACACCGTACACTCGCCGTTACCTGTGATACATCACATGTAATACAGCTCTATCGGACAGGGAGGCGGGCAAATGACGGACAGCGCGCGCGAGACTGGCCTCCCCCCGGCACTCTCCCGCCGCAGCTTCCTGCGCAGAACCGCGGCCGGCGGCTTCGCGCTCAGCACCGCCGGGTCGCTGGCGTCCGTGCTCGCCGCCTGCAGCGGCTCGACCTCGCCGTCCAGCTCGTCCGGCAAGCACACCGGCGGCGACCTGGTGTTCGCCAGGATCGCCGACCCGCAGACCATCGACCCGAGCGCGGCGATCGACACCGAGTCGATCTGGACCTGCCTGCTGATGTACGAGTGCCTGTACACGGTGACCTCGAACGGGCACGGCACCAAGCCCTGGCTGGCCACCGGCTACGAGCTGTCCAGCGACCAGCGCACCTGGACGTTCCACCTCAGGCCGGACATCAACTTCTCCGACGGCAGCCCGCTGACCTCCCAGGACGTCAAGTTCACCCTCGAGCGGTCGATGAAGGGGCCGAACGCGTACATCCTGTCGGCGGTCGACGGGATCGACACCCCGGCCGCCGACACGGTCGTGGTGCACACCACCCATCCCTGGGGCCCGCTGCTCGGCGACATCTCGATGTACTCAAACGCCGTGCTGCCGAACAACCTCAGGGGCGAGAAGGACGCCGCGTTCTTCCAGAACCCGATCGGCACCGGGCCGTTCACGCTGAAGTCCTGGACCAAGGGCCAGTCGCTGGTGCTGACGAAGAACCCGCATTACTGGCAGCCAGGCAAGCCGCACCTGGACACGGTCACGTTCATGACCGTGCCCGACAGCAACACCAGGGTGCTGCAGCTGCGCGGCGGTCAGGCGGACATCATCGAGGCACCGCCGTTCTCCTCTGTGTCGAACCTGCAGGCCACCAGCGGCATCAAGGTCGACCTGTTCCCGTCGACCGCGGTGTTCTTCGTGCAGATGAACGAGAAGCGGCCGCAGTTCGCCGACATGCACGTCCGGCGGGCGATCTCCTACGCGATCGACAGGAACTCGATCGTCAAGGACGTGCTGTTCGGCCATGGCCAGCCGGGAGCCTCGATCTTCTCCCCGGCCTGGCCGTTCTACGATGCCAGCACGCCGAAGCTGTGGTACGACCCGGCCACCGCCAAGCAGGAACTGGCGATGTCGAGCTACCCGAAGGGTTTCACCACCACCTACGCCGTGGTGGCCGGCGACACCGTGAACGGCTCGATCGCGCAGATCATCCAGGCCAACCTGAAGGCCATCGGCATCACCATGAACATCCAGTCCTACGACCCGAGCACACTCAACGACCTGCAGGTCAAGGCCGACTACGACATGACGCCGGCCGAGGCGACGCTGGACATCGGCGACCCTGACGAGGACGTCCCCGCCATGATCACGCTCAAGTACGGCGGCATCGACTCGTCCTACACCTGGTACAACAACGCCGAGATGCTCAAGCTCACCAAGGATGCCGAGCTCACCGTCTCGCCGACCGCGCGCAACAGCATCTACGCCAAGATCCAGGACATGGCCGCCGAGCAGTGCCCGCTGGTCGTGCTCTACTACGCGCCGTATGCGTACGCGCAGCAGCAGACAGTCAACGGCTTCTTCGTCCCGCCGACCGGCAACTACCACCTTGAGGACGTCACGCTGAGCTGATCGCAGGCCGGGTTCGGCGAGGCATCCGGGCGAGGCATCCGGGCGAGGCATCCGGGCGAGGGAAGAGAAGCGGTGGGGCGAGGCATCTACATCATCCGGCGGCTGCTGCTGGTCATTCCCACCGCGATCGGCGTCACGCTGGTGACGTTCATCATGATCCACCTGATCCCCGGCAACCCGGCGGTGACCATGCTGGGGATCCGCGCCACGCCGCATAACGTGGCGCTGCTTGACCATCAGTGGGGCCTGGACAAGCCGCTGTGGCAGCAATACTGGCTGTTCCTGATCAGGGTGGTGCGCGGGAACTTCGGCGAGTCGCTGTTCTACAGCGCGCCGGCCACCGGGATCATCCTGAGCGCATCGGCGGTCACCGTCTGGCTGATCGTCTACGCATCGGTCATCTCGGTCGCGATCGCGGTGCCGCTGGCGGTGGTCGCGGCGCTGCGCCGCGACCGCTTCGCCGACCACGTGGTGCGGGCGATCCCGCTGGTCGGCATGGGCATGCCGTCGGCCTGGGTGGCGATCATGCTGATCCTGGGACTCGGGATCAAGCTGCACGTGTTCCCGGTCGGCGGGCTCGACCCCGGCATCTTCGGGCACATCAGCTCGCTGTTCCTGCCCAGCCTGACCCTCGCGCTCGGCATTGCCCCGGTGCTGATCCGCAGCCTGCGGTCCAGCCTCATCGACGCCATCGACGCGGAGTACGTGACCACCGCCAGGTCCAAGGGCATCCGCGAGTACCGCGTGCTGGTGCGGCACGCGATCCGCAACGCGATCGTCTCGTCCATGAACATCCTTGGCCTGCAGATCGCCTGGCTGATCAGCGGGACGCTGGTCGTCGAGACGATCTTCGCGCTGCCCGGCGTCGGCGCGCTGATGGTGAACTCGATCTACCGGCGCGACTTCCCCGTCGTCCAGGGCATCACGTTCCTGCTGGCCATCGCGGTGATCCTGGTCAACCTCGCGACCGACATCGTGCACTCGTTCCTTGACCCGAGGGTGAGGTTCGAGTAGCGATGGCCCAGGCACGAGCTGTCGGCATGGTGACGCCGGTGGAGGCCGCGCGGGCCCGCGGCAGGCGGCGCGTCTCGCCGCCGCTGTACCTGGGCATCGCGATCCTGGCCGTCATCGTCGGGCTTGCCGTGTTCGCGCCGCTGGTCACGCCGTATAACCCGATCACGCTGCACCCGGCCCAGGCGCTGCTGCCGCCGTCGGCGCATCATCTGCTCGGCACCGACGAACTCGGCAGGGACGTCTGGACCCGGCTGCTCTACGGCGCGCGCATCGACCTTGAGGTCGGCTTCCTTGCCGTGCTGTTCCCGTTCGTGCTCGGCACCGCGATCGGCCTGATCGCCGGCTACTTCGGCGGCTGGATCGACGCGATCGTCATGCGCGCCGTCGACGTGGTGCTCGCCTTCCCGTTCTTCGTGCTGGTGATCGCGCTGGTGTTCATACTCGGGCCGGGAACCAAGAGCATCTACATCGCGATGACCGCCACCGACTGGGTCTCCTACACCTGGATCATCCGCGGCGAGGTGCTCGGCGCGAAGCGGCACGAATACATCCTGGCGGCCAGGACGCTCGGCTACCCGCGGCTGCGGATCATGAGCCGCCACCTGATGCCGAACGTCATCACCCAGGCGATCGTCTACTCCATGTCCGACATCGTGTTCACGATCCTGACCATCGTCACGCTCGGCTACCTCGGCCTCGGCATCCCGCCGCCGACAGCGGAGTGGGGGTCGATGATCGCCGACGGCCAGCAGTTCATCACCACGCACTGGCAGCTGGTCGCGTTCCCCGGCATCGCGGTGGTGATCACCGGCATCGGGCTGTCGCTGCTTGGCGACGGGCTCGCCGACCTGCTCAGGGTCGACTGAGATGGCCGGCGAGCTGCTGTCGGTCAGGGACCTGCGGGTCGAGCTGGCGTCAAGGAACGGCACGGTGCACCCGGTCGAGGGCGTGTCGTTCGACCTCGATCCCGGCCAGACCCTGGGCATCGTCGGCGAATCCGGCTGCGGCAAGAGCATGACGCTGCGCGCGATCCTCGGCCTGCTGCCCAGGGGCGGCGCCATCACCGGCGGCCAGGTCGTGTTCAGGGGCCAGGACCTGCTGACGCTGGGCAGGGGGCAGCTGCGCGATGTGCGCGGGCGGTCGATCGGCATCATCTTTCAGGAGCCGATGAGCTCGCTGAACCCGGTGATGACGGTCGGGGACCAGATCGCCGAGGGCCCGGTGGCTCATCTCGGCCTGCCGAGGAGCGCGGCCAGGGAGCGAGCTGTCGACCTGATGCGGCAGGTCGGCATCCCCGACCCGGGGCGGCGGTACCGGTCCTACCCGCACGAGCTTTCCGGCGGCATGCGGCAGCGGGTCATGATCGCGATCGCGCTGTCCTGCGAGCCGCAGCTGATCCTCTGCGACGAGCCGACCACGGCGCTGGACGTCACCATCCAGGACCAGATACTCAAGCTGCTGCTGCAGCTGCAGGAGTCCACCGGCATCGGCCTGATCCTGGTCACCCACGACCTGGCGGTCGTCGCCCAGGTCTGCCAGCAGGTCGCGGTGATGTACGCGGCGCAGCTCGTGGAAACCGGTCCGGTGGCGTCGGTCTTCGCCGAGCCGTGCCACCCGTACACGCTTGGCCTGCTGCGCGCGGTGCCTGACTTCGACAAGGTGAAGGCCGTGCTCGAGTCGATTCCGGGGATCCCGCCGAGCCTGATCGCGCCGCCGGACGGCTGCCGGTTCCGGCAGCGCTGCTCGTTCGCCGAGCAGGACTGCGCGGCCGGCGCCTTCCCGCTGCTGCCGCTGGCGCCAGACCGGGCATCGGCCTGCGTGCACTGGCAGAGCTGCCGCGACGCGGTGCGAGCCGACCCGGTCATCGGCCAGGCATCCTGACCAGCCGGCCGGCCCTGCGCTAGCGGTCGGTCCAGGCAAAATGACAGGCCGCGCTGCGCGCGCTGCCGTCGCCAGGACCCGACAGGCCCGGCTCTTCGCTGGCGCAGATCTCCGCGGCCAGCGAGCAGCGCTGCCGGAACCGGCAGCCGGTCGGCAGCCGGATCGGGCTCGGCGGGTCGCCGGTCAGGGCCGGCGCCAGCGACGCGTGGCCAGGCGCCAGCCGCGGCACCGCCATCAGCAGCGCGCGTGTGTACGGATGCCGCGGATCGGTGACGAGCTGCTCGGTCGGGCCGCTTTCCACGATCCGGCCCAGGTACATGACCATCGTCCGGTCGCAGACATGCCGCACCACGGCCATGTTGTGCGCGATCAGCAGCAGCGCCAGGCCAAGCTCCCGGCGCAGGTCGTCGAGCAGGTTCAGCACGGTGGCCTGCACCGACACGTCGAGCGACGAGACCGGCTCGTCGGCGATCAGGATCTCAGGCTCGACCGCGAGCGCGCGGGCGATGCTGACCCGCTGCCGCTGGCCGCCGGACAGCTGCCTTGGGTACGCGCTGGCCGCCTGCGGGCTGAGCCGCACCAGGTCGAGCAGCTCCATGCAGCGGCGGCCGGCGTCCCGGCGCGGTACCGGCTGATGCACGCGCAACGCCTCGAGCACCGTCTGCCTGACCGTCATCTTCGGGTTCAGCGACGAATAGGGGTCCTGGAAGATCATCTGCGCGACCCGCGGCTGGGTGTTGGTCGCGCTGCTCCTGGCGGCAACCGGAACGCCCTTCAGCCGCACCTCGCCGGCCGCGCCCCGGTACAGCCCGATGATGCACCTGCCGAGCGTGGACTTCCCGCAGCCGGACTCGCCGACCAGGCCGACCGACTCGCCGCGCGCGATCGAGAAGGTCACCCCGTCGACGGCCCTGACCACCTCGGCAGGCCGGCGCCGCAGCACGGCCACCGGGGACCGCCGGAGCGGGAAGTGCATCCGCAGGTCGCGCACGTCAAGCACCGGCGGCTCGGCTGCGGCGGTCACGGCGGTGCT
Source organism: Streptosporangiaceae bacterium (assembly GCA_030039155.1). Taxonomy (GTDB): domain Bacteria; phylum Actinomycetota; class Actinomycetes; order Streptosporangiales; family Streptosporangiaceae; genus JOPF074. The sequence goes on from JASHQL010000553.1 coordinate 18,531, forward strand.
GGCCGCGGTCACGGCGGTGCTGGCCGCGGCGGGCGCCGCGGACCCGGCAAACGCGGCTGGCCCTGGGTCCGCGTGGTCCGCCGGTTCTGGCCGTCCTGGCCGAGCCATCTCACCCCAATCCCGCGAGCGGCGAACCGGAGCGGCGAGCCGGCCCGGCCGTTTCGCGAATGCCATGACGGTATGCCCAACCCCGGCCGGCTGGCCAGCCGCACCCGGCCGCGGTGCGGCACTGATGACGTGGCCCAGGCTGAGCGGTTACTGTCCTGGCAGACACCGCCGCCCCGGCGCGCCGTCGATGGCCTGGCGCAGCCAAGTGCCGGACCCTGGAGGACCGCATGCCGTACGACTTTGCCGCCGACATCCGGCTCGACCCGAGGATCAAGGGGCTGCTGGCCAACGTCCCGGTGGAGCCGCAAGGCGACGTCGACAGCCGGGAGACGCTGGTGGCCGAGGCGAACACCGAGGCCGCGCGGCAGCGGGCCGAGCTGGTGAGCGCGTTCTTCGACCTGTGCGACACCGAGGAGGCGGCGCCGTCGGCCGGGCTGCGCGGCCACTCGGAGAAGATCGTCTCCGAGCCAGACGGCAACTGGATCCACCTGCAGGTCATCCGCCCTGACACCGACGAGCGGGTCGGCTGCGTCTACTACATCCACGGCGGCGGGATGGCGGCGCTGTCCTGCTATGACGGCATGTACCGCGGCTGGGGCAAGCTGATCGCGGCCAACGGGGTCGCCGTGGTGATGGTCGACTTCCGCAACTCGGTGTCCCCCTCGTCGGTGCCGGAGGTCGCACCGTTCCCGGCCGGCCTCAACGACTGCGTCGCCGGGCTGAAGTGGACGATCGCCAGCGCGGATCACCTGAACATCGACCCGGCCAGGGTGATCGTGGCCGGCGAGAGCGGCGGCGGCAACCTGACCCTGGCGACCGGGCTCAGGCTGCAGCGGGACGGCGACCTCGGCCTGGTCAAGGGCCTGTACGCGCTGTGCCCGTACATCGCCGGGCAGTGGCCGACGCCGGAGTGCCCGTCCGCCACCGAGAACAACGGGATCCTGCTCGAACTGCACAACAACCGCGGCGCTGTCGGCTACGGGATCGAGGCGTTCCGCGAGCGCAACCCGCTGGCCTGGCCGTCGTTCGCCACCGTCGAAGACGTCGCCGGATTCCCGCCGACCGTGATCAGCGTCAACGAGTGCGACCCGCTGCGCGACGAGGGCATCAACTTCTACCGGCTGCTGCTGCGCGCTGGCGTCCCGGCCCGGTGCCGGCAGGTGATGGGCACCATGCACGGGACCGAGATCTTCACGATCGCGTGCCCGGAGATCAGCCGGGACACCGCACGCGACCTGGCCGCCTTCTGCGCCGGCTAGGCACGGTCCTGACGGCCGCCAGCACGCGCGGCCGCTCCCCCGCGCTTGCCTGGCGAGCTGCCGCTACCCCCGCTGCCTGGCGAACTGCCGCAGCCGCAGCGTGACCGTCCTGACGTCTGGCTTGTCCAGCAGGTAGATGACCACGGCATAGGCGGCGACCGCGCAGCAGGTCGCCACCACGGCGGCGCCGGCCGACAGCAGCTTCCCGTTGACGTGCAGGCCGACCGCGACGAGCACGCCGGCCGCCGCGCCCACCGCGGCCGCGCCGAGCCCGGCCAGCCAGGCACGTCGGACGCCTTCCATTGCGGCCCGGCCGCGGATCCGCCTGGTCGCGATCATCACCGGGATGGCCACCAGCGTCTGCCCGACCGTGTTGCCAAGGGCCAGCGCGCCGACCACCAGGTGGGCCGGCGCCAGCTCGGCCAGCACCACGTCCGCGATGATCACCACGAGCCAGCTGCCGCCAAGCGAGATGGCGGCCAGCCTGAACCGGCTGACCGCGAGCATCAGCCGCGCCAGGTTCGCGATCACTGCCTGCGCAGCCAGCCCCGGCGCGAACAGCAGGAAGCCGACGACCAGCTGCGATACCTGATCAGAGTGTTTGGCCAGGACATGCGCCGCGGGGATCGCGACCGCCGCGATCATCGCGACGCCGAGCCACGACATCAGCAGCACGGCACGGGTCGACCCCGCGGATGCCCGGTCAAGCTGCTCGCCATCGTGCGAGGACAGGGTGGGAAACGCGCTGGTCACGATCGAGGTCGCCAGCACCGCGTAGATGGCGCTGAACACCAGGAAGGAATAGTTGAACAGCACCAGCGCGCCGGTCGTGCCGAGCCCGTTCGCCAGCACGATCACGACCAGCGTGGACAGGCCGGTGGCCAGGAACTCGATGATGCCGACCGACACCAGCGAGCCGACCCGGCGGCCGACCTCACGCGGCAGCCCGAGGGTCAGCCTGAACCGCAGGTGCAGCCGCCACGCGGGCACGAGGAGCACGACCAGCAGCACCGCGATGGCCAGGGTCGCGCCCACCGACAGCGCCAGCTCGGCGGCCAGCGGAATCCTGGACAGCGAGCGCCCCTGGTTCAGCGACGAGAAGGCCAGGTACGAGGTGATCAGCACCAGGCTGACCAGAATCGGGGCTACCGCCGGGCCGGCGAATCGCCGGTACGCCTGCAGCAGCCCGATCAGCACGACCGCGATGCCGTAGAACACCACCTGCGGCGCGAACACCTGGATCATCCCGGTCGTCACGTGCACCACGTCGGCGTGCACGCAGCTTGAATGGGAGTTGGTCGGCGTCAGCCCGGACGCGATCACGCCCGCCCCGGCCACGATGATCAGCGCGACCGGGATCAGGATGATGCACGCCCAGGTGAGCAGCGCCGAGCAGATCTGCCCGATCCGCGCCTTGTCCTCAGGCTCGGTGTCGGCATGGGCGGCCAGCCTGGCCAGCACCGGGACCAGCGCACTGGTCAGCGTGCCGCCGAGCGCCAGTTCGGCGATGAGGTTCGGTACCTGGTAGGCGGTCAGGTAGGCCGAGCCAAGGCAGGTCGCGCCGATGGCCTGGGAGAACACCAGCGTGCGCACGAGCCCGAGAATCCGGGAGGCGATGGTGATGCTGGCGATGACCGCCGCGCCGCGGGCGATGCTGGTGGCCATCTGCCGCGACGAAGCCTGCTGCTCCGGGCTCGCCAGATCGGCTTCCTCGGCCCGCACGCGCGCCCCCCGTCGGTTTGGTGGTCGCCCGGCCCGGCTCCCGGTGAGCTGTCGTCCTGCTGACGTCCCGGGGGACGATAGCGGACGATTCTGACGAGTACATGAAATCACAGTCAGTGATCAAGTTTTGGGTCTTAGTGACCAAGTCCCAGGTATAAGACCGACGTTCACCCAGGCCTGATACAGCGGCGGGCCGAGAGTGTCGCCAGCGAAATGATCAAGAGCTGCGGAGCGGGCCGCGGGCCTGCTCGAAGGCGGCCGCCAGCCTGAGCGCCAGCAGGTCGTTGCCGGGTGCGGTCACCACCTGCAGCCCGACCGGCAGGCCGCCGGCCGCCAGGCCACCGGCCGTCAGGCCGGCCGGCACCGAGACCGACGGGCAGCCGGTCACCGTGATCGTCCAGCAGGACGCCATCCAGTCGATGTAACCCGCCATCGGCTGCCCGGCGACCTGCTCCGGCCACTCCACCTCGACGGGGAACGGCGCCACCTGCGAGACCGGCAGCACCAGCGCGTCGAACTGCCGGAAGAACGCGCGCACCGCGGCGTCGATCCGCCGCCTGGCGGCGCGCGCCCGGTCAACATCGTCGCCGGTCAGCGCCAGCCCGCGCTCGATTTCCCCGACCACGGTGTCCTTGATCCGGTCCCGCTCGGCCGGGAGGTAGCCGCCGAGCATGTCGGCGAAGTGCTTCGCCCGGAAGGTGAAGAACACCTCGCGCGCGCCGGCCAGGTCGGGGAAGGCCCAGGCAACCTGGCCGAGCGCCTCGAAGCCGGCCCGCGCGGCCTCGACCGCCGCGACCACCTCTGGCTCGAACGGCAGCTTGCCGTCCGCCGCCGGCGCGAAGGCGATCCGCAGCGACCCAGCGAAAGCCGGCGAGCCGGGCGAAGCCGAAGGGCCGGGGACGGCCAGCGGCGGCGCGAACGCTGACCCTGGCTCAGGCAGCGACCGCGCGTCGCCCGGGTCGGGCCCGGCGATCACGCTGAGCAGCAGCGCGGCGTCCGCGACCGTCCGGCCCATCGGGCCCTGCACGCCCATGCCGTCCGGGTCGGCCGGCGCCAGCACGTCGGGCACCCGGCCGATCGACGGCCTGAACCCGACAACGCCGCAGAAGCTCGCCGGGTTCCGCAGCGAACCGCCAAGATCGCTGCCGTCGGCTACCGGGATCAGGCAGGCGGCCAGTGCCGCCGCCGCGCCGCCGGACGAGCCGCCGGACGTGCGGCTCAGGTCATACGGGTTCCTGGTCGCGCCGAACAGCGTGTTGAAGGTCTGCGAGCCCGCGCCGAACTCCGGCATGTTCGTCTTGCCGATCATGACGGCGCCCGCGTCCCTGACCCGCCGCACCAGCAGCGCGTCGTGCGCCGGCACGAAGTCCGCGAACAACGGCGAGCCTGACGTGCTCAGCACCCCGGCCGTCGGCAGCTGGTCCTTGTGCGCGATCGGCAGGCCGTGCAGCGGGCCGACCGGGCCGCCCGCGGCGAACGCGTCATCGAGCGCGGCCGCCCGCGCCATCGCCTGCTCGGGGAGCAGGGTGATGATCGCGTTGACCGCGGGGTTCACCCGGTCGATGCGGTCCAGGTGCGCCGCCAGCACCTCACGTGCCGAGAGCTGGCCGGCCCGTAGCTGGCCCGCCAGCTCGGTGGCCGGCGTCATGCACAGGGCGTCGATCTCCGCACGGCTGGTCACGACCGCGCGGCCACCTCGGCATGCCGCCGCACGTCGAAGGAGAACCGGTCGCCGCGGTGATAGTCGTGCGAGTAGATGATCGGCGAGCCATCTTCCATCAGGTTGAGCTGGATCATCAGCAGCCACGGCAGTGCCGGGTCGGTGCCGCAGGCCGCGGCCACCTC